>CAVLCU010000061.1:0-14899 GCA_963661545.1 Lachnospiraceae bacterium
GTATACCTCCGTGAGTATATTTAAACACATATTATCACATTTGTCAATTTATTCAGTTACTTAAAGTTGTCTCCTTCTTTTCCTCGTTGTAGATCAAGATTCCCAGTCGATCCAATTCCCGACAGACCCTTTGATAGCTTTCTTCATCCGGGCATTCCAGGGTGTGAAGATGAATATCATTGGTCAGTTCACAGAGGGAATGGGCCTTATGCTTCTCAAAGAGATCCATAAATTGCCCCACGTCAAAGCGCGAGGCCAGCTGCAGTTCCCCGGTAAGCTGCCCATATAAGGGGTGGTCTACAATGACATTCCTTACTTTACAGCCATTGTCTACGCAGATGTTGAGCTCTGTCTGTGTCAGGTCAGCAGCATGCTTACAGGCAATGGTGCGGATATGATCCGAAAGGGAGTCTTGCTGATAGATATATCCCCGGGGGCTGGCATAGATGGAATGCCCCTGCGCCCGCAGAAGGGCAATGTCTCCCACGATAATCTGTCGGCTGACCTGAAGGTCTGCGGCCAGTCGAGAGGCACTGAAGGGCTTGTCACTTCCCCTCAGTCGGGCAATGATTTCCTCACGTCTTTCCCCTGCTTTCATACCTTGCTCCCCTCCCATCTGAGTTTGTTCTTCCCTATGGCGGTGGCTGCACACTGGTTTGCGCTCCCTGCTGCTTTTCCGCTGGTACGATTATACAGCTTTTTCTCGCAAAAGAAAAGGAAAGAGTTGTATGGAGGCCAGAGTCGTGGAGAGCAGAAACCAGGAAATCCTTGACATCTGAGGTCTTGTTGTTATAATGAAATGGTGTCTTGACATGTGATTTGACATATATACAGGCTTCTGTAACAAAACGTCCATGGCGGCTGACGCCGCCACCACCATTTATGAAAGCCGACTGCTCCGCCCTATGCGCTCCCGCAGTCGCCGCCTTCAGAAAAAGAGCAATAAGGGAAGGATGGAAAGAGAGAGTATGAGTGGGTTTCAAGCATTTTTAAAGAAGAAAAATATTATTTTCTCCGTCAAGAGGTACGGGGTGGATGCCTTGGGGGCGATGGCCCAAGGCCTGTTCTGCACCCTTCTCATCGGTACAATTTTAAATACCCTGGGAACCTCCTTTGGCATTGGAATATTTACCATGGAGGTCTGCAGAATTAACGATACGGCCTATACGGTGGGAGCCCTGGCTTCGGCTATGGTAGGACCTGCCATGGCGGCGGCCATCGGTTATGCCTTGCAGGCGCCGCCTCTGGTCTTATTTTCCCTGATTCCGGTGGGATATGCCACAAATATTATTGGAGGAGCCGGAGGCCCCCTGGCGGTTCTTGTTGTGGCAATCGTTGCTTCGGAATGTGGAAAATTGGTTTCTAAGGAGACCAAGGTGGATATTCTGGTTACCCCCATCGTGACGATTCTGTCCGGGATAGGGATTGCGGCTTTGGTGGCGGCTCCCATCGGGTCGGCGGCCTCCGCATTTGGCCGGATGATCATGTGGGCCACGGAATTGCAGCCCTTCCTGATGGGAATTCTGGTCTCCGTAGCAGTAGGCGTGGCTTTGACCTTGCCCATCTCCTCCGCGGCCATCTGTGCCGCCCTGGGTCTTACCGGACTGGCCGGCGGGGCAGCAGTGGCAGGCTGCTGCGCTCAGATGGTGGGTTTTGCGGTGATGTCTTTTAAGGAAAATGGGGTAGGCGGTCTGGTATCCCAGGGAATCGGCACATCTATGCTGCAGATGCCCAATATCGTCAAGAATCCCAAAATCTGGATTGCCCCCACCCTGGCTTCTGCCATCACAGGGCCCCTGGCTACCTGTGTATTTGGGCTTACCATGAATGGGTCACCGGTGGCCTCCGGCATGGGAACCTGCGGCCTGGTAGGTCAGATCGGCGTCTATACCGGCTGGCTGAACGAGATCACAGAAGGGACAAGAACCGCTATCACAGCCTTTGACTGGGTGGGTCTGATCCTGATCTGCTTCCTGCTTCCGGCTGTTTTGAGTACCCTCTTTTGCCAGATGGAACGAAAGGCAGGATGGGTGAAGGAAGGAGACCTGACCCTGCCCCAATGATCCGCCCTCCGGGGTGCCGTCCGGGGCTTTCTTAGTAATGTGCACAAAAGCTCCCTGTGTTTTTTTTGCAATTTCTGGTTGCTGATTTTACGTAAACCGATTACAATAGAAACGTACGAAAGATCGGATAGGAACGAGTGCTGTCAGCCGGCAGGGGAAGAAGGGGAATTCCTCAGGGGTTGGCGGCCTTTGATGATATACAGGGGAGCAGTATTATCATGAAAAAATTTTTCTGCAGGGCGGGCATATTGGCCGGTGTATTTGTGGTGGGCGTACTTATCTTCAGCCACCTCCTGAACCGGAGGGAAGCGACCAATACCAAGGAGATGGAGGCTCCGGTATTGCCGGTGATGTATATGAAGGTGGCAGATACCACCGTGAATCGGATGGCAGGTTACCGCCAGGAAGTGGAGGAGGCCACAGAACGGGAGAGCCTGACTCTCCTGCCTGCAGATCGCAGTTTGACCCTGGAGATCCAGGCCTATGATTGCAAGATCCAGGGCATTCATTACCAGGTAAGTTCTTTGACGGATGGTTCCCTGGTGGAGAATGGGAAGATTAAGAATCTGACGGAGGAGGGCAGCCTTCAGAGGGCAGATTTTCAGCTGGATACGCCGATTCTTATGAACCAGGAATATATGCTGCGCTTTTCCGTAGACATCGGAGAGGATACACCGGTATACTATTATACCAGACTGGTACAAAGGGGTGGTCTCAATGTCAGCCCCTATCTGGAGTTTGTCCAGAATTTCTATGAGACCTGTCTGAATAAGGACAATGCCAGACAGCTGGCTTCTTATCTGGAATCGGACAGTTCAGCCAGTAATCGCAGCTTTCATACCCTTACCATTCGCTCCAGCCTGGACCAGGTGACCTGGGGCAGCCTGTCTCCCACCCTGGTGAAGAAGGCAGTGCCTACCATCAAGGAAGCCAATGACGTGACCCTTAGTATCTCCCTGGAATATCTGATCAGTGCCCAGGACTCGGAGAACCATACGGAATATTATACGGTGCAGGAGTTCTACCGGATGCGGACCTCCCAGGATCAGATCATTCTCCTGGATTTTGAGAGAACGGCGGAGCAGATCTTTGACGGGAATCTGTCCGTCTTGACGGATTCCGGCATCAACCTGGGAGTGGTGGGCAAGGATGTCCAATATGTCAGCAACCAGAGTGCGGATATGGTAGCCTTTGTGACGGCCGGTGAGCTCTGGCTCTACAATCGCAGTGCCAACAAGGTAACCAGGCTCTTTGGCTTCCGCAGCGGCAGCCAGGCGGATGAGAGGACCGAGAATCCGGATTATGAGATTCAGATTTGCCGCGTGGACGAGACAGGGGACACCTCCTTTGTGGTATATGGATATATGAGTGCCGGTGACCATGAGGGAAGGCTGGGCCTGTCTGTATATGACTACAATGCGGAACAAAATGTGGCAGAGGAGCGGATCTTCCTGCCCCTGAGTGTAGGCTGGGAGGTGGCGAAGCAGAATCTATCCCAATTAACCTATGTGAGTTCCGCCGGTCAGCTCACTCTCTATCTGGGAGATTCCCTCTATCAGGTGAATGTGGAGGATGCTGCCTGCACCAGGCTGCAGGAGGGCATGAATCCGGCTTGCTTTGTGACCTCAGAGAGCCAGAAGAGTCTGGCCTGGATGGAGGAGATGGAGGAAAATGGCTCCTCCCGGGTGACCGTGATGAATCTGGAGACCGGGGAGACCATGGAGGTGTCCGCCTCCCCCGGTGAGCGGATTAAGGCTCTGGGCTTTATCAATGAGGATTTTATCTACGGGCTGGCCAAAGAGGAGGACATTGTCAGCGATTCGGCGGGGAATGTTACCTTTGCCATGTACCGGATCTGTATTCAATCCATTTCCGGTCAGGTAGAGAAGGAATACCAGCGGGAAGGCATTTATGTGACCAAAGTGATCCTCAAGGAGGGTCTGCTGGAGCTGGAGCGGGTCAGTCGGGGCGAGAATGGATTTCAGACCATAGACAATGACCATATTATGAATAATGTGCAGGATACGGCAGATCGGGTGTCTGTCCGTCTGACGGTCAGCGAGCGCAAGGGAACCCAGGTGGTTCTGGACTTCACGGTAAGTGGAACTACCAAGAATCTCCTGTCCCTGAAAAGCCAATACCTTGTCCTGGATCAGATTCCCCAGGCAGATGTGGAATTCTCTGGAATTGATGAAAATACCTATTATATTTATGGAAAGGGTCATCTCCAGGGCCTGACCGGCAAGGTCAATGAGGCCATTCAGGAGGCGGATGACCAGGTGGGCGTCGTGCTGAATGGACACCAGCAATATATCTGGGAGCGGGGCAATGTGGAGAACTCCATCACCCTGGATGTCTCTGCCCTGCCGGTGGAGATTCTCCAGGCCCCTCTGGATGAGACCTGGATCCAGCAAGTCCTGGGTCAGTCCTATCGGGTCATGAATCTTAGCGGGTGCAGCCTGAGCAGCCTGCGCTACCAGATCAGCAAGGGTTATCCCGTGGTGGCCAAGGTATCGGATACAGGCACGACCCTGATGGTGGGTTATGACATCTACAATGTCTGGCTCTATGATGCAGCCACAGGGAATGTGTCAGCTATGGCTCTGGAGGACGCAGAAGCTTTATTTGCCTCTGCAGGCAATATTTTCGTGAGCTATTGCGAGGCGGGGTAAATCTTCCGGAGGAGTCAGCGCAAGGCAGCCCAGATACCGGCGAAAGCGGTGGGAGTATCAATTTGGAAAGGGATTAGGTGACACCATGGAGCACTTGACAACAGTGAGGGAGATTTATAAGGAGCCGGACAGATATTTGGGTCAGTCTCTCCAGGTGGGAGGCTGGGTGAGAAGCATTCGGGACTCCAGGAATTTCGGCTTTCTGGTGCTGCATGATGGTTCATTTTTTGCCACCCTCCAGGTAGTATATGAAGATAAATTGACCAATTTTGCAGAGATCTCCCGCCTGAATGTGGGGGCGGCTGTCCTGGTGAAGGGGCAGCTGGTGGCGACCCCTCAGGCGAAGCAGCCCTTTGAGATACAGGCGGAGGAGATCCGGGTGGAGGGGCTTTCCGCGGGGGACTATCCCTTGCAGAAGAAGCGGCATTCCCTGGAATACCTGCGGACCATTTCTCACCTGAGAGCCAGAACCAATACCTTCCAGGCCGTTTTTCGGGTTCGGTCCCTTATCGCCTATGCCATCCATCGCTTCTTTCAGGAGAGGGGCTTTGTCTATGTCCATACGCCTTTGATCACGGGCAGTGACTGTGAGGGAGCAGGGGAGATGTTCCAGGTGACGACTCTGGATCTGGACCAGGTGCCCAGGAGGGAGGGGGCTGTGGATTATGGCCAGGACTTCTTCAAGAAGAAGACCAGCCTGACGGTCAGCGGCCAACTGAATGGGGAGACCTTTGCCCAGGCCTTTCGGAAGATCTATACCTTCGGCCCTACTTTTCGGGCAGAGAATTCCAATACCACCCGCCATGCGGCGGAATTCTGGATGATTGAGCCGGAGGTGGCCTTTGCCGACCTGGAGGATAATATGGAGCTGGCGGAGGAGATGCTGAAATATATCATCTCTTATGTTCTGACGGAGGCTCCCCAGGAGATGCATTTCTTCCAATCCTTTGTGGACAAGGATTTGCTGGAACGCCTGCAGCATGTGGCAGAGTCGGAGTTTGGCCGGGTGACTTATACGGAGGCCATAGACCTTTTGGAACCCCACAATGAGGAATTTACCTACAAGGTTTCCTGGGGCTGTGACCTGCAGACGGAACATGAGCGCTATCTGACGGAGAAAATCTTCCAAAGGCCTGTCTTTGTTACAGATTATCCCAAGGAGATCAAGGCCTTCTATATGAAGCAGAATCCGGACGGGAAGACAGTGGCGGCCATGGATTGCCTGGTGCCGGGGATCGGGGAGATCATCGGGGGCAGTCAAAGGGAAGAAGATTATGGCAAGCTGGTCAGCCGGATGGAAGAACTGGGGATGGATCCCCGGGAATATGACTTCTATCTGGATTTGCGCCGCTATGGAACTACCCGGCATGCAGGCTTCGGTCTGGGCTTTGAGCGCTGTGTCATGTACCTGACCGGCATGGGGAATATCCGGGATGTGATCCCCTTCCCCAGAACGGTGGGAAATTGTGAATTGTGAGAAATAAAAATGCGACTGATTCATACGGCAGATATTCATTTGGGAGCCTCGCCGGATCCGGGATGTCCCTGGAATGCCGGAAGGCAGGAGGAGATCTGGAACAGCTGGCGGCGTTTGATCGACCAGGTTCGACAGGAAAAGGCAGATCTGCTGGTGGTAGCAGGGGATCTCTTTCACCGTCAGCCCCTGGCCAGAGAGCTCAAGGAAGTGAATTACCTCTTTTCCACTATACCGGACACCAGGGTGGTATTGATGGCGGGAAACCATGATTTCATAGGAAGGGGCTCTTATTATCCGGATTTTCCCTGGAATCCCAATGTCATAGGCCTGTGGGAATCCAGCTGTCAAAGGGTGGAGATTCCCGGGAAGAATACCTGCGTCTATGGATGCAGCTATCATCAGCGGGAGATCCGGGACAATCTCTATGCAGGGGTCAGACCCCAGGGCCGGGAGGCCTACCATATTCTGGTGGCTCACGGCGGAGATGACAGACACAGCCCCCTGGATCAGAGGGAGCTGGCAGCGGCAGGCTTCCATTATGTGGCTTTGGGTCATATTCATAAGCCTCAGGTGCTGGTGGAGAACCGCATGGCTTTTTCCGGTGCTTTGGAGCCCATTGACCGGAATGACAGGGGGGTTCACGGCTATCGCCGGGTGACATTCTCGCCTGAGGGAGTGAGGGAGGAATTTGTGCCCTTCGCCTGCCGGTCCTATCTGGATCTGGAGGTGCAGGTGGAGGAATCCACGACACAATTCCAGCTGGAGGAGGAGATCCGGGCCAGGATAGAGGCAGAGGGGAAGGAGAATATCTTCCGGCTGAGATTGTCCGGTCAAAGGGATGCAGAAACCGAATTCTCCCGGGACCGTCTGGAGCAGCTGGGCAATATCTCAGAGGTGGAGGACAGAAGTCAGCCCGCCTATGACCTGAAGCAGCTGGCGGAGACCTACCAGGGAAGCCTGATCGGTGCCTATATCCGGCATTTTGCCTCCAGCAAGGACCCGGTGGAACAGAAGGCATTATTTTACGGGATCAGGGCCTTATTGGATGCCAAGAGGGACTTATGAGACTGCGAGAATTGAACATCAGGAATTTTGGAAAATTTCAACATCGTTCCATCTCCCTGGAGGAGGGGCTGAATCTGATCTGCGGCCGGAATGAAAGCGGGAAGTCAACGGTTCATACCTTTATTCGAAGCATGCTCTTCGGCATGCGCAGGCAGCGGGGCAGGGCTTCCAGAAATGATCTTTACAGCCGCTATCAGCCCTGGGAGGATCCGTCTTATTATGCAGGAGAGCTCCGCTTCGACAGCGGAGGCAAGACCTTTCGATTGTCTCGGAATTTTGGACAGGGGCAGGCAGACAGCCAGCTCATCTGCGAAACGGACGGAGAATGTCTGTCGGTGGAGGCCGGGGATCTGAAGATGCTTCTGGGAGGGGTCAGTGAGAACCAGTATGACAATACGGTTTCCATTGGCCAGCTCAAAGGCGTGACGGATGAGAGTCTGGCTATGGAACTGAAGAATTATATGGCCAACTACCAGGGAACCATAGACGGAAGCCTGGATCTGGCGGCAGCGACGGGCCGGCTCAAGGAGAAGAAGAGGGAGATGGAGCGGCAGCTGAGGGAGGAGAAGGCTGGTCAGGAGACGCAAAAGCAGCTTCTTTCATCCCGGGTAGAGTATGCCAGACAGGAGTGCAGACAGCTGGAGGCTAGTTGCAGGACCACGGAGGAAGCCCTGAACCAGGCTATTTTCCACCGAGAGATTTCCCACAAGGATAGGAAGAGGGTTCTGAAGGAATCCATGGAAAAGTCTGGCCGCAAATGGGTGAGGGTAGCCTGGATTCTGGCCATTATCTCCTTCCTCATGTTCCTGTCTGTGCTCCTCTTTTTTAAGGTGCCATCCCGCCTGATTCGAACCGGGCTGGCCATTTCTATCTTAGCCCTTTTCTGGCTGGTCCTGCATGAGATGCGCCACCGGAAGCAGTCCGTTCTGGTGGAAGAGCCGGATGAGGAGGAGGAGAGGATCCAGAAGCTGCAATGGAATCTGGAATATCTGCAGCAGGAGATCTCTGCCAGGAAGACACAGGTGGAGAATCTGGACCAGGAATACCAGGAATATTGCCTCTCCTGTGGAAGCGAAAGTCCGCTGCAGGAGGAGGTGAAGGCTCTGGACCTGGCCCTGGAGACCCTGGAGGACCTGTCAGGAGAGATGCAAAGGCAGGTGGGCAGGGGATTGAAGGATCGGATGTCAGAGATCCTGTCGCAGATTACCGGGGGAAAGTATGGGGCGGTTTCCCTGGATGAGGAGATGAAGATGGGTTTGCACAGTCAGGATCAATACCTGCCCCTGACTCAGGCTAGCCGGGGGACGGTGGAGCAGACTTATTTTGCCCTGCGCATGGCAGCGGCAGACCTTCTGTGTGGGGAGGAGGACCTGCCGATTCTGCTGGATGAGGTTTTTGCCATGTATGATGACCAGCGATTGACCCAGGTCCTGCATTGGCTCAGCCGCCAGAAGCGCCAGATCCTCCTCTTCACCTGTCACAGCCGGGAGGAAAGGCTGCTGGAGGAAGAGGGGATTCCCTTCCACAAGGTGGCCCTGTAGGGGCCGGAGGGGATCCGCCTGAGGGCCTGTCAGCCCCTGCAGCAATCCAGAACCTTTTGAAAGTCCAGGTGACCGCCGAAGAGATCCAGGGCGCTTCCCACTGTTACATCTACCACGTCTTTTCCCGCTTTCTTGAGAAGTCGGAGATCTTCATAGCTTCCCACGCCCCCGGCGTAGGTGACGGGGAAGCCCTTCAGACCGGCCAGGAGCTCTACCAGGCCGACTTCAATGCCTGCGGCCTTGCCTTCCACATCTGCCGCATGAATCAGGAACTCATCACAGCAGGAGGACAATTCCTGAAGAATCTCCGGATTCAGCCTGACCTGGGTGAACTTCTGCCAGCGGTCGGTGACGATATAATAGGCGTCATCCCTGCGGCGGCAGCTCAAATCCAGCACCAGACGTTCTCGTCCCACGGTTTGCATCAGGCTTTGAAGATTGGCCCGGTTCACCTGTCCGTCCCGGAAGACATAGGAGGTAACGATGACATGGCTGGCTCCGGCGTCCAGGAAGGCGGCAGCATTGTCTGCCGTGACGCCGCCTCCCAGCTGCAGACCTCCTGGCCAGGCTTGCAGGGCGGCCATAGCCTGGGCTCGGGTGGCGGAGTAATAAGGGGAGGCGGCCGGGTTCAGAAGGATGATATGGCCGCCGGTAAGACCCATATTCCGGTAGAGACGGGCATAGAAGGGGGCATCCTGGTCGGAGACAAAGTTCTCTCGTGCCTGGCTGCCCACATCGGACAGGCTGCCGCCTACAATTTGCTTGACTTTGCCATTGTGGATATCTATACAGGGTCGAAATCTCATGAATCCATACCATCCTTTCCCGGTGGAGTGTGAGTCTGGGGCTGCTTTGTCTGCCGGAATCCAGCCATTGGCTGGTCACAATTGCCTCCTTATTGTAGCTGAATCAGGGAAGCATAGCAAGCCCTGGCTTTCTTTCTCCCGGGATTCCCTGCTTTGGATTGATATTTTGGAAAAAAGGTGATAATATGCAAGAATCTGAAAGGAGTACATGAGCGATTATGAAGATGAGAAAATTATCCACCAAGGAAATTGCCCTGATCGGCCTTATGGCAGCCATTATGTGCCTGGCTGCCCCCTTTTCTGTTCCCATAGGACCGGTGCCCATCTCTTTGGCTACCCTGGTAATCTATTTCTCCATCTATCTGCTGGGAGCCTTTTGCGGGACCATCAGCTGCCTGATCTATCTCTTGCTGGGTCTGGTGGGGCTGCCGGTCTTCTCCGGCTTCACCGGCGGACCGGAGAAGCTGTTGGGACCCACGGGAGGTTATCTGATTGGTTACCTGCTGATGGCCTTGATCGGAGGTATTTTCCTGGACAGATATAGGAAGAATATTCTGCTGCAATTTCTGGGTCTGGTGCTGGGAACGGCTGCCTGCTATATCCTGGGCACTGCATGGCTGGCCCAGCAGGCCAGTCTGGATCTGAGAGCGGCTCTCTGGGCGGGGGTTATCCCCTTCCTTCCGGGAGACCTGATGAAGATCCTTGCTGCTATGGTGGCAGCACCCCAGATCCGCAGACAGATCGATCGCTTTCGCCTGCAAGATCAGAAAATTTCCAGGTAGTTGACAAGAGAGGAAGGAACATGAATCATCTATTTTCCAACAGAGATCTGAAGAGACTGCTATTTCCTATTGTGATTGAGCAATTGCTGAATTCCCTGATGGGAACTGCAGATACCATTATGGTCAGCAATATCGGATCGGAGGCTATCTCCGCCGTATCTCTGGTGGATTCCATCAATGTGCTGATGATCCAGGCCTTTGCGGCTCTGGCAGCCGGAGGCACCATTGTCTGCTCCCATTATGTGGGAAGCCGGAAGATGAAGGAGGCCAATCATTCGGCCCAGCAGCTCCTGCTGACGGTAACCGTCCTGTCCATGGCCATTATGGGCATCTGCCAGCTCCTTCGAAATCCCCTGCTCTCCCTGATCTTTGGCCAGATCGAGGAGGCAGTGATGGTCAACGCCCGGATCTACTTCTTCTATACGGCTCTGTCCTTCCCCTTTATCGCTATGTACAATGCGGGTGCCGCCATTTTCCGGGCTCAGGAGAACACCCGCCTGCCCATGATGATCTCGGTGGCCTCCAATTTCCTGAATATCGGCGGCAATGCCATCTTAATCTGGGGCTTTCGTATGGGGGTAGCCGGTGCGGCTATTCCTACCCTGGTCTCCCGGATTTTCTGTGCAGTGGTAGTTCTGGCCTGTCTGCGCCGATCCAACTGCCAGATCCAGGTGCGGGATTATCACCGGATCCGGCCGGATTTTCCGGCCATTCGGAAGATTCTGTCTATTGGAATCCCTTCTGGTGTGGAAAATAGCATGTTTCAGCTGGGCAAGCTGGCCGTTCAGTCCACGGTATCTACCCTGGGGACTACGGCCATTGCTGCCCAGGCTATGACTAATATTCTGGAGGGTCTGAACGGAGTGCCCGGGATGGGAATCGGCATCGGCCTTATGACGGTGGTGGGAGAATGCCTGGGAGCCGGCCGCCAGGATGAGGCGGTCTATTATATCAAGAAGCTTTCCCTGGTGGCAGAAGTTGCAGTTGCAGCCTCCTGCTTCCTGGTTCTGGCTCTGACCAAGCCCATCACCTGGATCGGAGGCATGGAGCCGGCCAGTGCCAGTCTCTGCTTCCAGATGGTGGTGGCCATTACTCTGGTGAAGCCCCTGCTTTGGGTCCTTTCCTTTGTTCCAGGCTACGGGATGCGGGCGGCGGGAGATGTGAGATTCTCCATGATTCTCTCCTGCGCCTCCATGTGGACTTTTCGGGTGGTGACCTGTATCATTCTCTGCCGCTACCTGGGCTTTGGCCCCATGGGAGTCTGGATTGCCATGTTCCTGGATTGGGGCTTCCGCGCCCTCTGCTACAGCCTGCGCTTCCGAAGCCGCCGTTGGCTTTTGCACAAAGTGATAGACAAGGAATAAAACCCTATTTCATTTTGCCCCAGGTGTGTTATAATGCAAGCAAACTGTTGATTTTAGGGAGGATAATCAGGTAGTCATGCAGATTTTAATTGTTGGCTGCGGGAAAGTGGGAAGAGTCCTGGCAGTGAAGCTGTCCAAGGAGGATAACAATGTAACGGTGGTGGATACGAATTCGGAACTGGTTCGGAGCATATCCACTGCTTATGATGTGATGGGGGTTGTGGGAAATGGCGCCAGCTACAGTGTCCTGTCGGAGGCTGACCTGGAGCATACGGATATTCTCATTGCAGTGACCCACAATGACGAGGTGAATCTTCTCTGCTGTGTGGTGGCCAAGAAGGCGGCCAATTGCCATACCATTGCCAGGGTTCGAAACCCTGTCTATTCCACCGAGAGGGAGTTCCTCCGCCGGGAGCTGGGCCTGTCTATGATCATCAATCCGGAATGGGCGGCAGCTCATGAGATTTCCCGCCTGCTGCGTTTCCCCTCGGCTATTGAGATTGACAGCTTTTCCAAGGGTCGTATTGAAATGCTCCGCTTTAAGGTGCCCAAGGATTCCCTGATGGTGGGACATGCCCTGAAGGAAATGCCCCACAAGCTGCAGCTGGAGGTTCTGGTCTGCGCAGCAGAGCGCAGGGGTCAAGTCTTCATCCCGGATGGCAATTATGTGGTCCAGGAGGGGGATACCCTATCCATCGTGGCAAAACCTCAAAATGCCAGCACTTTCTTCAAGAAGATAGGAATTCGTACCAATCAGGTGAAGAATGCCATGATTATCGGGGGCGGCTCCATTACCTTCTATCTGACCCAGATGCTGGAGACTATGGGGATCCAGGTTAAGATCGTGGAGATCCGAAGAGAACGGTGCGAGGAGCTCAGCGAGCTCCTGCCCAAGGCTACCATCATCTGCGGAGACGGCAGCGACCAGGAGCTGCTCCAGGAGGAACATCTGGAGCAGATGGACTCTTTGGTGGCCTGCACAGGGATGGATGAGGAGAATATTATCCTGTCCCTCTATGCCAAGGATAAGGTTCGCTCCAAGGTAGTAACCAAGATGAATCACCTGGACTTTAATGATGTAATCCACAGCCTGAATCTGGACAGTCTGGTCTATCCCAAGCATATTACGGCGGAGACCATTCTCCAATATGTCCGGGCTATGGGCAACACGGTGGGAAGCAATGTAGAGACCCTCTACAAGCTGATGGACGACCGGGTAGAAGCCCTGGAATTCATCATCAGTCCCAAGGCTACCATTACCGGAATTTGTCTGCAGGACATGCGATTTAAGAAGGGACTCCTGATCGCGGGAATTATGCGCAAAGGCAAGTTTATCATACCCGGCGGCCAGGATGTCTTCCAGGTGGGGGATTCGGTGATTGTGGTAACAACGAACAGTGGTTTTCAGGATGTCTATGATATCCTGGAAGAGTAGGGGAGCAGGATGAATTATTCAATGATTCGCTATATTCTGGCCTGGGTTTTGAAAGTAGAGGGAGCTCTGATGGGGCTCCCCTGTATCATTGCCCTGATTTATGGGGAAAGGGAGGGTTATGCCTATCTCTTCTGTATGGCTGTCTGTCTGGCTATCGGATTCCTGGGCTCTTATAAGAAGCCGGAGAATACGGAGATCTACCAGAAGGATGGCTTTGCCGCCGTGGCTCTGTCCTGGATTGTCCTCAGTCTCTTTGGAGCATTTCCCTTCCTGCTGACGAAAGAGGTAAGCTCCTATGTGGATGCCCTCTTCGAAATTGTATCCGGTTTCACCACAACGGGAGCTTCCATTCTCAGAGATGTGGAGGCAGTTTCCCATGCCACTCTTCTGTGGAGAAGCTTTTCCCACTGGGTAGGCGGCATGGGGGTTTTGGTCTTTATCCTTATGCTGATTCCCGTGAAGAATGGATCTCAGATGAATCTGATGCGGGCAGAGAGCCCCGGTCCCTCTGTATCCAAGTTTGTGCCCCGGGTGCGGAACACGGCGATTATCCTCTATAAGATCTATGTGGTCATGACCATCCTGCAGATTCTCCTCCTGCTCCTGACCAAGATGCATTGGTTTGATGCCCTTTGCATGTCTTTTGGGAGTGCAGGTACAGGGGGCTTCAGTATCCTCAATACCGGCTGTGCCTCTTATACCCCGGTGCAGCAGTGGATCATCACGGTCTTCATGATCCTCTTCGGAGTGAATTTCGGATTCTATTATCTCTTCCTCTGCAAAAAGGCGGGGGCAGCCCTGAAAATGGAGGAGGTTCGGGCTTATTTTATCATTATTGGGGTAGCTATCCTCCTGATTACCTGGAATATCAGCAGCCGGTACGCCTCCACGGGACATGCCCTGCGGGATGCTGCCTTTCAGGTGGGAAGTATTATCACCACCACCGGATATTCCACCACAGACTTCAACCTGTGGCCGGAGCTGTCCAAGTATATCCTGATCCTCTTAATGTTCATTGGGGCCTGTGCAGGAAGCACCGGCGGGGGGATCAAGGTATCCCGGATTGTCATACTATGCAAGTCCATCGGCAAGGAGCTGCGGGTCATTGCCCACCCCAGAGGCATTCAGAAGGTTAAGATGGACGGAAGACCGGTGGAGCATGAGCTCCAGCGCTCTATCAATGTATTTTTTATCGCCTATATGGTGATTTTTGCAGCCTCTGTTCTGGTCATCAGCTTTGATGAATTTTCCTTTGAAACGAATTTTACGGCAGTGGCAGCTACCTTAAATAACATAGGTCCCGGTATGGATATGGTGGGACCGGCGGGGAATTTTGCCGCCTATAGCCCCATATCCAAGATTATGCTGACCCTGGATATGCTGGCAGGAAGACTGGAGCTCTTCCCCTTCCTGATCCTCTTCTGTCCTTCCACCTGGAAGGGGCAGGGCTGATGAGATGGGTTTCTGGTGCCCAGAAGGAGGGAGTAGGAAGGAAAAATCCTCTTCAGGGCGCTGGGCAAGGCTGGCGCCGGAGGGATTTGGCAGGAAATGAGGGACGAGTGCTTTTGGAGAGGAGAAAGAACATGAGTGACTGGAGAGACAAGGTGCGCAGAGTGGTTCCCTATGTGCCGGGGGAGCAGCCTGACCAGCCGGATATGATTAAATTGAATACCAATGAGAATCCTTATCCCCCG
>CAVLCU010000062.1:0-14720 GCA_963661545.1 Lachnospiraceae bacterium
TTTCCCGAGTGGCCAAAGGGGACAGACTGTAAATCTGCTGGCGATGCCTTCGGTGGTTCGAATCCACCACCATCCACTCAGCCGCAGTGGCGGAACTGGCAGACGCCCGGGACTTAAAATCCCGTGGGTAGTGATACCCGTACCGGTTCGATTCCGGTCTGCGGCACGGAAAAACCCCGTATTTTACGGGGCTTTTTTTGTATCAAGGGGTTGATGGAAGGATGATCCGTATGAATGGAAGGGATAAGAAGCCTTTGCCCGGCAGGAAAGCCAGGCCGAGGAAAGGAGCAAGGGGGCAGAGAAGAATCGGCTTCCTGCTGGCCTTGAGTGGCCTCATTACTCTGACGATTGCCCTTACCCTGGCGCATTTCCTGCCTGGGGCATCGGATGGCCAGGCGGAGCAGGAGATATATGACCGTTATTACATGATGATCACAGAGGCGAATTCTTCCCTGTGGCAGTCGGTCTACCAGGGAGCTTTGGACAGGGCTTTGGAGGAGCAGGTCTATGTGGACTGGCTGGGGGTGGACCAGGAGGACTATTCGGTGGAGGATCAGATGGAGATTGCCATCGCCTCTTTTGTGGACGGCATAATTGTCAATGCCGGGGAGGAGGAGTCTGTCACCGACCGGATCAATCAGGCAGTGGAGGGGGGGATTCCGGTGGTTACCCTCTATACAGATAATACAGCCAGTGCAAGATGCAGCTTTGTGGGGATTGGCAGTTACAATCTGGGCAAGGAGTACGGGCGAAAGGCTTTGCAGATCGCTAAGGAGAGAGGCGAGGAGGGAAAGTGCATCGTCGCGGTGCTGGTGAATTCCTACGCCCAAAGTCTGGATCAGAATATTCTCTATGCCGGAATTCAGGAGGCAATTGCGGAGGATCAGTCGGAGGGGACAGGAGTGGAGCTGAGACTTCTGACGGTAGATGATACCAATACCTTTTCGGCAGAGGAATCCATTCGGGATATTTTCTGGAATCAGGAGCTTCCGGACATTCTCATTTGTCTGAATGAGCTGACTACAACCTGTGTCTATCAGGCAGTGGTGGATTATAACCGGGTGGGTCAGGTCAGCATTCTGGGCTATTACGATTCAGAGACCATTTTACAGGGGATTCAGAGGGAGGTCATCAGCGCTACCGTGTCCGTGGATGCCCGGCAGATGGGACAATATTGCATCGATGCTCTGGAAGAATATTATGAGCTGGGTTATACCAGTCAGTATTTTACAGCGGATATTGTCATGATCGATCCCACCAATGTAGAGAACTATCTGAAGGAGGGGGCGGATGAAGAGAAGGGATAAGGGCAGCACTTCCTTGCAGGTCAAAATCAGCAGCATCTATATTCTGGTTTCCCTGCTGGTAATTCTGGTGGATCTGGTTCTCCTGGTGGGGATCAACCGCATGTCCAACCGGCTGGATCGGGCTTACCAGGATAATCTAAGCCTCAATGTCCTGTCCGAGACTTTGGGAAAGATCCAGGATCATATGACAGCCTATCTCAAGGTCAAAACCACAGATGCCCTGGAGGATTATTACCGCAGTGAACAGGAATATCGCAATCTCATAGAGAACCTGCAGACGGAGGTTACCGGTCTCTCCTTTGACCGGATGGAGCGGAATATCCGCTATATGTCCGAAAGCTATCTGGATCAGGTGGCGGAAACCGTTGAGGCCAAAAGAGGCCGCAATGTGGAGAAATATCGCCAATATTACGAAAAAGCCAGCCAGCTCTACCGTTATATCAATCGTTCTATTACCCGGCTGAATATGGACAAGTTCAAGACCAACTCCCAGCAATACAGCCAGCTGCTTAGGGATTTCCGTCTCTTCCAGACGGCGGCCATCTTCGGCATTTTCCTCCTGGTGGGGGTCAATACCCTCATCATCGTTCGCTTTGTGGGAACTCTGATCGGCCCCCTGAAAAGGCTGGCCAGATCCGCCAATGAGGTAGCCCGGGGGAATTTTGAGGTTGAGGAGATCCCGGTGGAATCCGGGGACGAGGTTGGCATAGTAACGGGGGCCTTCAACCAGATGATCCTGAGCATCCGCCTTTACATCCGGCAGCTGAAGGAGGGGATGGAGACAGAGCGAGCCATGAAGGAGCGGGAGCTTATGATGGAGGCCCACCTGAAGGATGCCCGTTTCAAGTACCTCCAGGCTCAGATTAATCCCCATTTTCTCTTCAATACCCTCAATGCGGGGGCCCAGCTTGCCATGATGGAGGGGGCAGACCATACCTACGAGTATATACAGCAAGTGGCTCAATTCTACCGCTATAACATGAAGAAGGGGCAGGAGCGGGTGACCCTTGCAGACGAGGTGAACTTGATCGACTCTTATATTTACATCCTTAATGTGCGATTTTCCGGTGATATCCAATATGAGAAGCGGATCGACGAATCCTTGCTGAATACCCCTATGCCCGGCATGATCCTCCAGCCCATCGTGGAAAATAGCGTCAATCATGGCATACGGGAGAGAGGAGAAAAGGGGAAGATTACCCTGTCTGTCTATGGGGTGGAGGATGGCGTATGTATCAGCATTCGGGACAATGGAAAGGGTATGAAGCAGGAAACCATTGACCAACTATTAAGCGGCCATTACCAGAGAAGCCCGGGGAAGGAAGAGACCAATGGAATTGCCATGGACAATGTCATTTCCCGTTTGCGGCTCTTTACCGGTAATAAGGATGTGATGGGGATATCCAGTGAGGGACCGGGAAAGGGAACGGAGGTATTCCTTTATCTGACGGAAGAGAGAAAAGGGGAGTGAGTCCCGGGAAGCAGCTGCAGATGGGAGGTGCCTATGTATAAGATTATGCTGGCAGATGATGAAGGAATCGTCATTGATTCCCTGCGCTTTATCATTGAGAAGGAATTTGGCAGAAAATGCCAGATCGAATATGCCAAAACCGGCCGAAGCGTTATAGAGCTGGCGGAGACCTTCCGGCCGGATATTGCCATCATGGATATCCAGATGCCGGGGATCAATGGGATTGAGGCTATGAAGGAGATTCGCCAGCAGAATAAGAATGTAATTTTTATCGTAATGTCCGCCTTTGACAAGTTTGATTATGCCCAGGAGGCGATTAAGCTGGGGGTGATGGAATACATTACCAAGCCCATGGAGAGAACCCGGATCGTGAAGGTTCTGCGTCAGGCCATGGAACAGGTGGATCGGGAGCGGGAGCGCCGCAGCCAGGATCTGCTGGTGAAGGAAAAGCTGGAGACGGTGGTGCCGGTGATCGAGAACGGCCTGATCTACGGTCTCCTCTTTCGGGAATATTTTGAGGAGGACATGAACAATTATAAGCATCTCCTGGGCATTCAGCAGAATTATGCCTATATGGCCGCCGTGGTATGCGGGGATACCCAGGAGGGCAACCATATGACCAATGCGGTGGGCAGCAGTGTAAGGGCACAGAAGTATCTTGCCACCATCCGCGTGATCCTGAAGGAAGGCTTCCCCGGCTGTATCGTCGGAGCCATGATGGGCAATAAGATCGCCGTCCTGGTTCCCTGTGAGGGATCCTCCGTAGACTACAATGAGCGGATCCGCCTGATTGAGAATTCCCGAAAATTGGTGCGGGAGCTGCGCCGAAGGACGGATTGTCTCTTTCGAATCGGTATGGGCTCTGTCCGGTCTATGAGGGAGCTGCCCTTGTCTTACCAGGAGGGGCTGGATGCCCTGGTGAAGACCACCGGAAGCGTGGCTCATGCAGACGATTTGCCTGTGAACTGCAGCTATGAGGAGAACTATCCGATTGAGCTGGAGAAAAAGCTCTTTGACGCAGTGGACCAAGGGGAGATCGACCGGGCAGTGAACCTGGCAGGGGACTTCTACCGGTGGATGCTGGAGAGTTATCCCCAGGAGCTTATGTGCATCCGGCTCAAGGTTCTGGAATTTGTCCTCTATGCGGAGCATTGCGCCCACCTGCAGGGAGGGATGACCTATGTTTTCACAGATCGGCGGGATTATCTGCCCTGCGTCATGGGAATGGAGGATAAGGAGGAACTGGGCAGGTGGTTCCTGGATAAGATCCGAGGGGCCTGTCAGAAGATTCTCCACAAAAGCAGCGAGAAGTCCCTGGGTCTTATGGCACAAGCCAAGGCTTATATCAGTCAAAATTATGATAAAGATATTTCCCTGGATGATGTGTCCAGGCGCATGGGCATCAGTCCCTACTATTTCAGTAAGATCTTTAAGGAGGACACGGGGGAGGGCTTTATCGAATATCTCACCAGGATCCGCATGGAAAAAGCCAGGGAGCTGTTGGAGACCTCCGAATATTCGATGAAGGAAATCTGTTCCCGGGTAGGATATGCAGATCCCAATTATTTCAGCCGTTCCTTTAAGAAGAATGTGGGATTGACGCCGACAGAATACAAGGAGAAGAGAAGACAGGGATAAGAATTCTCAGGGGAGGGGCCTATGAAGAAAGGATGGAAATGGGGAATTCGCAGATCATGCCGGGCAGGTTTGGTCTGTCTGTGTCTGGTATTGGGGGCGATGGGAATCTGGAGCCTGACCGCATGTGACGGAGGAAAGAAGGAAGATAGGGTCAGGAAGGACAAGGAGGAGAAGATCCAGATCGGCATGTGCTTTGATTCCTTTGTCATAGAGCGCTGGCAGAGGGACCGGGACGTCTTCGTCTCCGTGGCCAAGGAACTGGGGGCGGAGGTGAATGTGCAGAATGCCAACGGGGATGTCAACAGGCAGAAGGAGCAGATAGAATATTTTATCCGCAAGAAAATGGACGTGATCGTCATCATCAGCACGGACGGGGAGGCCCTGGTCAAGTCGGTGGAAAAAGCCCGGGAGGCAGGGATCAAGATCATTTGCTACGATCGTCTGATTCGAAATACAGAGGTGGATCTCTATATTTCCTTTGATAATGAGATGGTGGGAACCCTCATGGGCCAGGCCCTGGTGGATCAGGGGCTGGCGGGAGGCAAGGTGCTGATGCTGGGAGGATCTCCCACGGACAACAATGTGCCCCTGGTGGAGGCGGGTTTCCGCCAGGTGATGGCAGAACATGGGGTGACGATCCTGGATTCTACCCATGCCGAGGGCTGGAAGGCGGAGCTGGCAGGGGAGTATGTCTATGAGCATCCTGCCCTGGTAGAGGAGACCGATGCCATTATGTGCGGGAATGATGATCTGGCTACCCAGGTGGTGCGGGCCCTGTCCGAGACCCGCCAGGCCGGTGAGGTTCTGGTGGTGGGGCAGGATGCGGATCTGGCAGCCTGTCAGCGGATCGTGGAGGGCACCCAATTGATGACCGTATACAAGTCGGTGGAGAAGCTGGCCACGCGGGCGGCGGAGGAAGCTGTGGCTCTGGCCCGGGGGGAGGAGGTCTCCGGGGAGGATGTAACCAGGATCCAAAATGGATCTTATGAGGTTCCCTATATCGCCTTCCCCCCCATTGCCGTTACCCAGGACAATATGGATCAGGTGATTATAGACAGTGGTTTCCACCTGAAGGAGGATGTTTATCTGAATATCCCCTGATCCTCCTTGAGAGGACAATAGCCTGAGCCCCCTTGAGGCGGCAGCGGCCTAAGCCGCCAGGGGACTGCAAATGGAGCAATGCCAGGACAAAAAAGTGCTAGCACTGCTCTTTTTTTGTCCTGTTATGAGTGGAAAATATGCAGAAGATCGTAAATAATTCCAGACCTTCTTATGTTAGATTAAGATCATAAGAAGGCCAGGCATGAGCCCGGGATATGTCCTGCGCCCCGGAAAAGTTGGTTGGGAATGTATCTGCGCATCGTCTGATGAATGGAGGAAAACGAATGAAAAAGAAAGCAATTAGTTTGGTTCTGACAGCAGCAATGGTATCCGGCATACTGGCCGGCTGCGGAGGCAGCTCTGGCTCCTCAGGGGGCAGCTCCTCTGCTTCCTCTGCAGCGAAGTCGAACAGCTCGGCCTCTTCCTCTGGGACAGAATCGGGAGGCGGATCTGCAGGCGGCGGAACCAAGGTAGGTGTTTCCATGCCTACCAAGGATCTGCAGAGATGGAACCAGGATGGAGCCAATATGCAGTCCGAGCTGGAGGCAGAAGGCTATGAGGTAGACCTGCAATATGCTTCCAATGACGTTCAGACCCAGGTTTCCCAGATTGAAAATATGATCTCCAGCGGAGCGAATGTGCTGGTGATCGCCGCCATTGAGGGTTCCTCCTTGGGAGAGGCGCTGGATATGGCCAAGTCAGCGGGAATTCCGGTGGTGGCTTATGACCGTTTGCTGATGAATTCCGATGCGGTTTCCTATTATGCCACCTTTGACAACTATATGGTAGGCACCAAGCAGGGTGAATATCTGGTGGACGTCCTGGAGCTGGACAAGACCGCCGGCCCCTACAACCTGGAGATCACCGCCGGGGATCCGGGAGACAACAATGCCGGTTATTTCTATCAGGGAGCCATTGATGTGCTGCAGCCCTATATCGATTCGGGCAAGCTGGTGGTGGTATCCGGTCAGTCTGAATTTGACGAGTGCAGTACCCCCCTGTGGTCTACAGAAACAGCTCAGTCCAGAGCAGAGAATATCATTTCCTCCAACTATGCGGACGGAACCCAGATCGATGCCTGGCTTTGCTCCAATGACACCACTGCGCTGGGGGTAACCAATGCTCTGGAAGCCAATTACACGGGCGCATGGCCTAAGATCACCGGTCAGGATTGCGACATCGCCAACGTGAAGAATATCATCGCAGGCAAGCAGTCCATGTCGATCTTTAAGGATACCAGAACCCTGGCTGCCCAGGTGGTGAAGATGGTAGGCCAGATTCTTGCGGGGGAAGAGGTAGATGTAAACGATACAGAATCTTATGACAATGGCACAGGTATCATCCCCTCCTACCTTTGCGAGCCCATCTATGCTGACGTGGATAATTACAAGGAACTTTTGATAGATTCAGGCTACTATACAGAGGCTGATCTCCAGTAAACCGAAACTGGGAGGGATACAATTGGCGAAAATATTATTGGAGATGAAAAATATCACCAAGAGATTTCCCAATGTAACGGCACTTGACAATGTCAATCTGCAAGTCGACGAGGGCGAGATTCACGCCCTCGTTGGCGAGAACGGAGCAGGGAAATCCACCTTGATGAAGGTATTAAGCGGTATTCATCCCTACGGCACCTACGAAGGCGACATCATTTACGATGGCGAGGTCTGCAAATTCCACAAGATTAAAGATTCCGAGGAAAAGGGGATTGTAATTATCCATCAGGAGCTGGCTCTTGTGCCGGAGATGTCGATTGGGGAAAATATGTTCCTGGGCAATGAACAGGGCAGGAAAATGGCAATTGATTGGGATAAAACCTACGGGGAGGCGGACAAGTATCTGAAAATGGTTGGCCTTACGGAATCCTCCCGGACCCTGATTAAGGAAATCGGAACCGGCAAGCAGCAGCTGGTGGAGATTGCCAAGGCCCTGGCCAAGAAGGCCAGACTTCTGATTCTGGATGAACCCACCTCCTCCCTGAATGAAACGGATTCCAGGGCTTTGCTGGATCTGATGCTGGAATTCAAAAAACAGGGGATGACCATGATTATCATTACCCACAAGCTGAACGAAGTGTCTTATGTATCGGATAAGATTACCGTAATCCGTGACGGAACTACCATTGAAACCCTGGACAACAGGAAGCAGGAGGTGTCCGAGAGCCGTATTATCAAGGGGATGGTAGGACGGGAGATCACAGACCGCTTCCCCAAGAGAGAGGGAGTTGCCATCGGCGAGACCAATATGGAGGTGGAGGGCTGGACCGTCTACCATCCTCTCTATCCGGAGCGCAAGGTGGTGGACAATGTCTCCCTCCATGTATGCAAGGGGGAGGTGGTAGGGATCTATGGCCTGATGGGAGCCGGACGTACCGAGCTGGCCATGAGTATTTTCGGCCGGACCTACGGCACAGGCATCACCGGAAGCCTCAGGCTCCATGGCCAGGAGGTGGTTCTAAAGAATGCCCAGGAGGCCATCCGCAGCAAGATCGCTTATGTTACCGAGGATCGTAAGGGCAATGGCCTGGTTCTTTCCCAGTCCATCAAGGTCAATACCAGCCTGGCCAACATGGGCAAGGTCAGCAATCATAAGATTATCGACCAGGACAAGGAATATCAGGTGGCCGAGCATTATCGGGAGATCCTCCGCACCAAGAGTCCTACCGTAGAGCAGAAGGTGGTCAATCTCTCCGGCGGCAACCAGCAGAAGGTTCTCCTGGCCAAGTGGATGTTTGCAGAACCGGATATCCTGATCCTGGACGAGCCCACCCGAGGAATCGACGTGGGAGCCAAATATGAGATTTATTGCATTATCAATGACCTGGTGGCGGCAGGAAAATCTGTCATCATGATCTCCTCGGAGCTGCCGGAGGTCATCGGCATGAGTGACCGAATCTATGTCATGAATGCGGCAAGGATCGTCGGGGAGATGAGGGCCGAGGAGGCCACACAGGAGAAGATCATGACCAGCATCATTCGGTCCGGAAAGGGGGCATAAGGATGGGCAAAATGAAAATGGCAGATGTCCTGAAGAAAAATACCATGCTGCTTGCCCTGGTATTGGTGCTTGTCTTCTTCTATGTCACCACCGGGGGTAAGATCCTCTATGCCCAGAATGTCAACAATCTGATTTCCCAGAATGCCTATGTCTTCGTTCTCTCCACCGGTATGCTGCTCTGCATCCTGACCGGCGGTAACGTAGACCTGTCCGTGGGTTCTGTCGTCTGCTTCACCGGCGGAATCGGGGCAGTGATGATGGACAAGGGCATGAATTGCTGGCTTGCCGTCCTGGCCATGCTGGCAGTGGGTCTTTTGGTGGGCATGTTCCAGGGCTTTTGGATTGCCTATGTCAAGGTTCCTCCTTTTATTGCTACCCTGGCCGGCATGTATGCCTTCCGAGGCCTATCCAATGTGGTTCTGAACGGTTATGCGGTGACCGTGTCGGATTCCACCTTTTTGAATGTCTTTGGAGGCGGCGCCAATTGCTATCTGCCGGATTTTCTGAAGGGAAAGACCCTCAATATGACCTGCCTGGTTCTGGGAATCATCCTGGTCTTGCTGCTGGTCATCCTGGCTCTGCGGTCCCATATTTCCCGCAGGAAAAAGGGATATGAGACAGGCTCTCTCTCCTTAGGAGTCCTCAAATATGTCATTGTTGCGGCCTGTATCCTGTGGCTGACCTACAAGCTGGCATCCTATAAGGGAGTTCCCACCAGCTTACTTTGGATTGCGGCAGTTCTCCTGGTCTATTATTACCTGACCAATAAGACTGCCATGGGTCGCTATCTCTATGCCGTGGGCGGCAATGAGAAGGCCACCAGTCTCTCCGGTGTTAATACGAAGAAGGTTTACTTCTTCGCCTATGCCAATATGGGTCTGCTGGCTGGTCTGGCGGGTATCCTGACCATCGCCAGGGCCTCCTCCTCCCAGCCCACCTATGGGCAGGGCTACGAAATGGATGCCATCGCCTCCTGCTTCATCGGAGGTGCCTCTGCCTACGGCGGAACCGGAACCGTGGGGGGCATGGTGATCGGTGCCCTTCTGATGGGCGTGATCAACCAGGGCATGAGTATCATGGGCATTGATGCCAACTACCAGAAGGTGGTCAAGGGAATTGTCCTTCTGCTGGCTGTTATCTTCGATGTCATGAGCAAGAAAAAGAAGAAATAAGGGAGGGAGGATGAAAATGAAAAATCTTACAGCTGCATTGAAAAAGAATACCATGATCTTTGTCCTGCTCCTGGTCTTCGTGTTTTTCACCGCCCTGACAAAGGGACAGATGTTTACCGCTTTGAATTTCAATGCCTTGATTACCCAGAATGCCTATGTCTATATCCTGGCTACCGGTATGCTGGTCTGTATGCTGACCGGCGGCAATATCGATCTTTCCTGCGGTTCCTTTGTCTGCTTCCTGGGAGCCATCGGGGGCATCTGTATGGTGGTCAAGGGCTGGGGCACAGGCCTTTCCATCCTGGTTATGCTCCTGGTGGGGGTGATCTACGGTGTGGTTCTGGGCTTCGTCATCGCCTATGTCAATATCCCGCCCTGGATCGCTACCCTGGCCGGCTATCTGGCCTTTCGGGGATTGGGAACGGCTCTTTTGAGCGCCAACAGTTCCACGGGAAGTATCGCCCCCTTCCCCAGCTCTTACCTGAAGATTTTCTCCGGTAAGATCTTTGAGACACCGATTAATCAATTCAACATCCCCTGTCTCGTCGTGGGTCTTCTGGTCAGCCTGATCATCCTTGTCCTGAGCGCTGCCAATCGGGCCAGCCGGCTGAAAAAGGGTTATGAGGTGAGCTCTCTGCCTGCTACCTGTCTGAAGACTCTGGTGGCCATTGCGGTGGTTATGCTCTTTGCCTATAAACTGGCCAGAGCTGGGGGCATTCCCACGGTACTGGTCTGGGTGGTAGCCATTGTCCTGATCTATCAGTTCCTGACCACTCGCCTGGTGACCGGCCGGTATTTCTATACCATTGGGGGAAATGCAGAGGCCACCCGTCTGTCCGGGGTGAATACCAAACTGATTATGTTCCTGGCCTATCTGAACATGGCCATCCTGACGGTGGTCAGCGCCTTTACGGTCATTGCCCGCTTCCAGGCTGCCAACTCTACCGCAGGAACCAACTACGAGATGGATGCCATCTCCGCCTGCGTAGTGGGCGGGGTATCCGCCTATGGCGGCTCCGGCTCTGTCTTTGGCATGGTGGTGGGCGCTACCCTGATCGGTGTCATTAACCTGGGCATGAGTCTGATGGGCATCGACGCCAACTGGCAGAAGGTCATCAAGGGCGTTGTTCTTCTGGCAGCAGTGGTCTTCGACCTGCTCAATAACAAGGACAAATAAGAAGAAGCAGTCAGAAGGGTCAATAGGAGAAATCAGTCAGAGAAATCAATCAGGGAGATGATAGGATGGACGCAAGAGATTTTTATGCCCTCAAAGGTCCCGACGGCATGGAGGCACTGGTAACGGATTACGGGGCAGCGATAGCTGCCCTCTATGTACCGGATAAAAAGGGAAATCTGCGAGATGTTGTGCTGGGCTATGACCAGGTCTCGGATTATGAGAAAAATACCTGTTTTTTTGGAGCAGTGGTGGGAAGAAATGCCAATCGCATCGGCGGCGCGGAATTTGTCCTAAATGGCAGGCACTATGCCTTGCCCGCCAATCAGGGGGAAAATAACCTCCACAGCGGCCCGGTGGGCTTTGACCGAAGACACTGGAAGCTGGAAGAGAGGACCGATTCCTGGATCCGCCTGTCTTATCACAGTCCGGATGGAGACCAGGGCTTCCCGGGAGACCTGGATGTGTCAGTGACCTATTCCTTTGGGCCAGATCATGATTTTGAGATTTGCTATGAAGCCCTGTCCCCCGAGGATACCCTGATCAATCTTACCAATCATACCTATTTCAACCTGAATGGCCAGGGAAAGGGGGATATTCTGACCCATCAGCTGGTGCTGGAGGCGGAGGAATTCACCCCCATCCAGGATGCGGGGGCAATCCCCACCGGCCAGATACGAAGGGTGGAAGGAACGGCTTTCGATTTCCGTCAGAGGAAGGAGATTGGCAGGGATATAGAAGCCGGGGAAGACCAGCTTCTCTTTGGCCAGGGCTACGACCATAACTTCGTTCTGCGGGGATGGAGGGGAGACTCTGGGGAAGCCGGGGAGGGAAATCCCCCGGCGCAGGGTCTGGCCAAGGCCGGGGAGGGCAATCCCCCGGCGCAGGGTCTGGCCAAGGCCGGGGAGGGCAATTCTCCGGCGCCGGATCTGGCCAAGGCAGCAGAGGTCTGCAGCCGGGAATCCGGCATCAGCCTGGTGGTTTCTACGGACCGGCCCGGGGTGCAGTTCTATACCGGCAACCATATCTATCCCCACCGGGGAAAGGGAGGAGCCTGCTACCAGAAACACAGCGGCTTCTGCCTGGAAACCCAGTCTTATCCGGACAGCATCCACCAGCCCAACTTTCCTTCCCCCATTCAAAAGGGGGGACAGGTGTGGCGGTCTAAGACCCGGTGGCAGTTCCGGACAGAGAGCTTCTGACAGAAAGGGTCTGACAGGGAGCTCCCGGCAGAGAGCTTCTGACATAGAACTCCTTACAGGGGGGAATCTCAGTGGATTCCCTCCTTTTTTTCTGTCATCCATTGAGTATTTTTCCTTTTTTTTGTAGAATAGGGGAAATAGAGGTAAGACAGGGGTCGGTTCCCTGTGATGGACAGGAAAAGGCCAAGATCAGTATGGGAAGGATCCGGAAGGACCTGGAAGAATACGGAAGGATAAGGGAGAACGAAGGAGAATGATGACACAGGAGATCTTTCAAAAGAAGCTGGCGGAACTTTTGGTCAGAGCCCAGGACCAGAATCTTCGGTTGAAAAGGGAGGAGGTGGAATCCTTCTTCGGTGGGGATGCCCTGAGCCCGGATCAATTGAAGCTGGTCTTTGACTATCTTTTGTCCAGGAAGATTGTGGTGGAGGGATATCTCAAGGAAAGGGAGGGGGTTCCCCTGCCCCCGGAGGCGCTTGTCTACCTGGATCAATACGAGGCAGCTTTGTCCTCCCAGGAGGCGGAGCGGGAGGGAGAGCGCTTCTGCCTTCTGCAGCAGCTGGCAGCAGGAGAGTCGGGGGGGAAGGAACGCCTGACTCAGATCTACCAACCCCTGGTTCTGCAGGCAGTGCGGGAACTGGCTCTGCCGGAGGTTCCGGTGGCGGATCTGATCCAGGAGGGCAATCTTCATCTTCTTCTGGCCCTGGAAGCTGCCCGAACAGGCCTGCAGCGGGATCCGGCGGTAATTCACGAGGAGATTCTCCGAAAGATCCGCCAGGGGATTCAGGCTCTGGCCGAGCAGCAGAAGGATGAGAAAAGCCGGGACAGACGGATGGCTGCCAAGGTGCAGGATCTGAAGGATAGTGTGGAGATTCTGAAGGAGGAGATGGGGCGCAAGGTCTATCTGGATGAGCTGGCGGATTTCATGAATATCTCCCAGGAGGAGGCGGAGGATATTCTGAGGCTGGCAGGAGAAGAAGTGCCCCAGGAAGAGTAGGGCATCTATGCTGGCAGGAGAAGAGGTGCCCCAGGAAGAGCAGGGCATCTATGCTGGCGGAGGGGAACTTTCCCTTGACTTTCTTAAGGATTCATACTATAATCCTATATAATAGATGGGAATAGTATATAAGGAGAGGATGGAGGATGAAGATTTCTACAAAGGGAAGGTATGCTCTGCGCCTGATGCTGGATATAGCCCAACACAGGGATGGGAATCCGGTGCGGGTGAAGGATGTGGCGGCTCGCCAGGATATTTCCCTCAAGTATCTGGAGCAGATCGTATCCCTGCTGGTCAAGGCGGGCTGCCTGAAGAGCATTCGGGGACCCCAGGGGGGCTATCGTCTGACCCGGCAGCCGGGGGAGTATACGGTAGGCTCCATTCTTCGGGTAACGGAGGGAAGTCTGGCTCCGGTGGAATGCCTGGATTCCGAGGAAAATGACTGCCTTCGGGCAGATACTTGCACCACCCTGCGCCTGTGGAAGGAATTGGACCAGGCCATCCGGGACGTGGTGGATAGGTATACTCTGGAAGATCTTCTGAATTGGAGTGAGGAAGCGGGCAATAATTTCGTGATCTGATGAGTGACAGCAGTGCATCTACTCAAAAGTCAAATTTTCTCTTTTCACTCTGAAATCATCGGTGATAGATTTTGCCGACCGTTTCTTCTCATGGATATATCCGATAATACTGAATGTTACCGCACCGATAAAATTAACAAACAGGTCCTTCATTGTATCAACAATTCCAATATCAAGATACCCGCCCTCAATGACATATCTTGTCCCGTCATTTGTTTCTATGATTGTCTTTGCGATGTCTGATACCTTTATCGGTATCTGGGATTTTGCAGGGTCCAGCGTTACTGAACCGAAATAGGGAACAATAAAATCCTTCTGCATATCCACACAAAAAAGCACATCATTCATAAATTCAAAAAACTCCCACAAGACTCCTATTGTCATGGAAAAGCAAAATGCAGCAATTGCAAGATAAAGAGGTGACAGCTGGATTTTCCTGCTGCTTTTGTTTAGAAGATCTACAAGCGATAAGCCGACAGCCGCACACAAGAAGCCGTTGAAGGTATGAAGCATCGTATCCCAGCCGGGAATCTTTGTATAGAAATTATTTATCTCGCCCAGTATTTCTGCCGCATAGATAAAAATATATATACTGATCTGAAACATTGGCGGTATCTCTATATGAAAGCTTTCCTCCAAAAACACAGGTATCATAAAAAGGATCAATGAAAGTATGCACAATGCCGCACTTTCATAATTCCTTTGAAGAATACATCTTATGAGCATTAATAGAATGAGTGCCCTCAGTATGGTATATATGACAAATGCTTTTTTGTTTCGCCTTACACGTTTTTTACAGGCTTCCTTGATGCTTTTGTATTTGTTTTTCATTGATATGTACGACTCCGCTTTCATACCTGGTGGGGGCGGCGTCAGCCGCCATGGACGTTTCCTCTCATAGGGTACAATCAGTTCTTGTTCAAATTCGCGCAAGAACGATGACAGTACGACGGTTTCTTATATAAAAAGGGAAGCGTCGCGGTAGCGATTTGAAAAACCGTTACTGCAACGCTTCCTTCTCTTAAGCGCGAGACGGGATTCGAACCCGCGACCCCAACCTTGGCAAGGTTGTACTCC
>CAVLCU010000063.1:0-14505 GCA_963661545.1 Lachnospiraceae bacterium
CTCCGCGTCGCGAGCTTGCCCATCTGTGCATCCGCCGTCCGGGGCTTTCAGAGTAGTATATCACACTTCCTCCCGGCCGGCAAGGCTGCCCCTCCTCCTCCCATCACCAGCCTGTAAATAAGCCTCCTGTCCTGTATCGGTACTCCTCTACCTGCATGTTTCCCTTTTGCAGTTTCACCCGGATTGCCCCGCTGATGCCGGTCTGGTACCAGGCGGCCCCCCGATCTTCTATCCTTTCCAGCACCTGGGCATGGGGATGTCCGTAGATGCTATTCCTGGGGGCAGAGATGATGCAGACTTTTGGCTGCACCTTTTCCAGAAAAGCAGCTGAGGTGGAGTTGCGGGAACCATGATGGGCCACCTTCAGGTAAGCACATTCGGTAAGCAGGCTGGATGCCTGAAGTTCCTCCTCTCCGACCCCCTCCAGATCCCCCGTCAAAAGTCCCCGAAAGCTGCCGCTGGTCAGCTCCAGCACCAGGGAGCCCTCATTTCCCCTGGCGGAGGAAGCGGCAAAGGGATAGAGAACCCGAATCTGCAGGTTATGGGCCCTCATAAAGTCTCCCCCCTGCAAGTAGTTTAGGGACAGCCCCGCCTCCCGGGCCAGCTCTTGAAGGGGCTTGCTTTCCTCCAGATCCTCCATCCACCAGGGCAGCAGCAGCCTCTTTACCTCCAAAGAGGTCTCTCCTGCAGCCAGAGCTTCCAAAAGCTCCTGAATTCCATTGCTATGATCCTGATCGGGATGCGTCAGGAAAATCCCCTCCAGGCAGCCGATTCCCTGCTGCTTTAAGTAGGGGAGGATGCGGTAGGTTCCTACCTGGTTGACATCGCTGCTTCCCCCGTCTACCAGATAAACGATGGAACCGGATGAGACAGCCAGACAATCTCCCTGTCCCACATCCAAGGCCGTAATGGTAACTCCGGGCGAGGGATGGAAGAAAAGCACAAGACAGCTCCCCACAGCCAGACCCAATAATCCAACGGGGCGGATTCTGCCCCTTCCCCTCAGGTCTTTTCTCCCATCTTTTCCCTGGTCCTTTCTCCATTCTTTTCTCTTGTCTTCCTCCACTTTTTTGTGCAGGAGGAAGAGGAAGGCCCCCAATCCCAGATAATAGAGAAAGACCTGCAGAAGGCTGGGCTGGCCACAGATCCAGACGGCCCGGGGAAGACGGGCTGTCTGGGAGGTCACCAGCCGGAAGACCTGCAGGCAAAGAAGGGCCGGCTGCAGAATCAGCTTGCCCAGCCCCGGACTGGGCAAGGCGGTAAGACTTCCGGCGATTCCAAAGACCAGGACGATCTCTGCCAGAGGAACCAGCAAGAGGTTGACAAAGAGGCTGTAAACCGGGATTTCATAGAAATAATAAGCGATCAGGGGCAGGAGGAGGATGTTGACCGCCAGCCAGGAGGCTCCTGCCTGCCAAAGCCCTGCCAGGAGCCTCCACATCATCCGGTGCAGGTTCAAAAGCCTCCCTTTTTCCCCCTTGTCTCCCTTGCTTACTTTGCTCCTTTTTCGCGATTTTCTCAGCTTCTTTGGCATCAGAGCCGTCAAAAGAGGATAGAAAATCCCCACCCCCAGGACAGCGGCAAAGGAAAGCTGAAAGCCGCTGAAGAAGAGATAGGCCGGATTTTCCAGCAGGATGAGAATACCTGCCAGGGCCAGGGCAGACAGGAGATCGTAGCTTCTCCCCAGCAGGCGGGCTCCCAGCATGACTCCGAACATAATGCAGGAGCGAAGAGCCGAGGGCTGGCCGCCCACCAGGAAGCAATAGAGTCCCATCAGGGAAGCAGACAGGGGAGCGGCCATTTTATCTACCAATCCCAGCCGGAGCAGGAGCCGGAAGAGAGTCATGCCCAATAAGCTGATATGCAAGCCTGAGATGCTCAGGATATGGCTAAGACCGCTGATTTGATAGAGCTGGCGGCTTTCCTCTTCCAGATCTTCCTTCTCTCCCCAGGTCATGACGGCCAAAATGCCCCCTATGTTGGCTGGTGTCAGAGTCTGCAGCCGATCTGTCACCTTCTGACGGAAGCCCTGAAGGACTTCTGCCAGGGAGGATTCGGGGCGATGCAGCAGGGTAAGCTTGTTGCCCCACATGGAATAATAAATGCCCTTGCAGGCATAATAAGCCTTGCGGTCGAATTCTCCCGGATTGCCAGGCGCCTGCAAAGCCTTCAGCTTACCTAAGGCGTTTAAGCGGTCACCTATGCGGAATACTTCCTGATTTTCCTGCTTCTGCAGGCTTAAAAGGATTTTCTTAAGTGGGATTTGTTCTTCTTGATAGGTCAGAGATGTATCTGTCAGAATATATTGGATGGTATCGGACTTTTCTGTCCGTCCTAAGATAGTACCTGTGATAGATAGGGTCATGCCCTCTTGTAAACGGCCGGAAAGCTCAGCCGGCAGGGCAGGTTCTCCCAACAGAGGAGCCCCTGCCAGCTTCAAGGCCCAGATGGCCAGCATAAGACCGATACAGAGCAGACATAAGGGTCTTTTTTTCATTTTTACTCCGTCTCCACCAGCTCCAGGTTCTGCTCGAAGAGCTGATCCAGTCTGATTTGCTTGCGAAAGGTCACAGAGCTGTTTCCGTTGATGGAAAATTGTACCTTGCTCACCCGACAGGTGGAGGTCAGGGAATTCACAATGGAATAGATGGGAATCTCCTCCTTGACGCTTAGGATAGAATTGGAAAAACTTTCATCAAAGTTCACATAGCAAATTCCCTCCTGAATGGTAACACTGAGGACATTGGTCTCCGTAGGCAGGGTGGCATACTGCCCCTCCTCCTTTGGTCCCTTGATCAGCTCCTGTACCACCACCCGCTCCAGGGGCATATTGCTGCTGTAATAGACTTTCCGCTCTTCCCTGAGGAGCTTTTCCCCGCTTTCATCGGTAAAATAAAGGGTAACCGTCCCCCTTTGGTAGGTATTAATCTCCTTGCCGGAATTCTCCACAAAGCTTTCCCGGGTCAGGAATCCCACCTCCTTGCCGGAGGAATCCTGCAGGGGTTCTCCCGCAATCTGCAGTTTCAGCCGCTGAATGCCCGGGATCTGGACAAAGGTTCGTACCAGGCCCGCCCGGGCCAGAATCTCCCGGGAGGCGCTCAGGAAGCCATACTCCTCACTGAGGTTTAAAGTCAGGGTTCCCTCCTGCAGGTCGTAGCTCATAATGCTGACTCCCTCCGGAAGCAGGAGGCCGTATTGTTCAGAATCCTTGGGCATGACAGTCTGTCGGGCAATGAATTCCTCCAGCAGGGCCTTGGTCCCCTCCTGGGCATTCTCCGGTTCATAGGCCACCTGAAGAATGGAATTCTCCTCTGCATCGATGTAATAGAGAAAATAGCTGTCCTCCTCTGCCCGGGAGAATCCACTGCAGCCAGTGATTCCCAGAATCATAACCAGAGACGGGATCAGGAGAAAGGCAAGAGCCAACAGACGCAGCCCTCGCTGAGAACCCCTCCTGCTCTCCTCCCGCCAAGAGCCAATTCTTATCTCTTTCTTCATGTGCACCTCCTAAGCCACATAAACCAGGGGGATTCTGACGGAAAAGGTAGTTCCCTCCTCTTCCTTGCTGGTTACCCGGATGGCTCCCCGGTGCATGACAATGGCGCTTTTGGTAATGGCCAGCCCCAGACCGGTGCCTCCGATCTCCCGGGAGTGGCTCTTGTCTACCCGATAAAAGCGCTCGAAGATATGGTCCTGGGCTTCCTTGGGAATTCCAATGCCGGAATCTGCCACAGTGACATAGAAATACTTATGATCTGCATTCAGGGATACCCGCACCCAGCCCCCCTCCGGCTTGTTGTACTTGATGCCATTTTCCACCAGATTGGACAAGGCCAGGGTCATCTTGGTCTTGTCAATCTCCGCATTCACCGGGCGGAAGCTATCCAGGGTCAGATCCACCTTTTGCTTATCTGCAATGGGACGCAGCCGCTTCAGCACCTGCTCCAGGAGCTCGTTGATGTTGGCGGATTCGATATTGAGATCCGAAGCCTTCTTGTCCATCTTCACCAGGGACAGAAGGTCTGTAATAATGGAATTCTCCCGGTCGATCTCCTCGGAGATATCCAGCATGAATTCCTTGTATTGTGCCAGGGGTACATCCTCCTGCATATTCAGGGCATCCGCCAGCACCTTCATGGAGGCCAGGGGGGTCTTGAGCTCATGGGAGACATTGGAGACAAATTCCTGGCGGGAATCATCCAGAGTGCGCACCCGGGTCATCATCTTGTTAAAGGCATCGGTGATGAGCTCCGTCTCCAGGTAATCCCTGACAGAAATGGTTTCGTCCATCCATCCATCCGCCAAGGCCTCGATGGAACGGGTAATCTTCTGGAAGGGTTTGACCAAAACCCCGGACAAAAGGTAGACAAAGACCCCAATCAGGATGAGAATGATCGCTAAGATCGTAGCCCCCTTCTTCTCCAGGATCTCCCGGCTGGCATTGATCTCTACCGTAGAGACGCTGATCAGCATAACGCCCACAATGTCCTTATCCGCCGATTCCGGATCCGAGATCTTCACGGTCATCTCGATATATTGATTCTTGTCGTCGTATTGGCTGGTTTCCTTGCCATTAAAGCAGTTAATGACCTCCTCCGAGATCAGATACTTGCCCCGATCCAGGTCATAGGTGTCACGGATGACCTTGTAATCCTTGTTAATGACCAGGATTCTTCCGCCGTAGATGCTGGTGAGCATATTGAACTCGCCATTGATGACCTCATTGGTGGGATCCTCCAGGTAACCCAGAGCCACCAGCTGGTTACAGAGGATATCACTTTGATTCTTGACAATAATGCTTCTCTGGGAAACAGCCCGATTCTCATAGCTTTGCACCACCACAGATTCCACCACTATGGTGGGGACAATTCCCATCAGAAGCATGATGATCATGATCCGAAAGCGGAGGCTGCGCAAAAACCTCCATTTTCTCCTGGTCTTAGTTCTGGAAATAATAACCAACCCCCCACTTTGTATGTACATATCTGGGCTCGCTGGGATGGGGTTCGATCTTCTCCCTCAGTCTCCGTATATGCACATCTACTGTCCTGACATCCCCAGGATATTCATATCCCCAGACAATATTTAAAAGATTCTCCCGGCTGTAAACCTTATTGGGATGAAAGACCAAAAGCTCCAGCAGGTCAAACTCTTTGGCCGTGAGGTTGATCTCCTTGCTGCCGGCAAAGACCCTGCGGCTCTCGCAATCCAGTTTCAGCTCTCCTACCTGGACAACCTTGGCCTTCTCCGGTGCCCCAGGCTTGGTGGTACGCCGCATGATGGCCTTGATCCGAGCCTTCACCTCCAGGATGTTAAAGGGCTTGGTGATATAATCATCGGCTCCGTATTCCAGCCCCAGGATCTTGTCCATATCCTCCCCCTTGGCGGTCAGCATTACAATAGGAACATCAGAGAATTCACGAATCTGCTGGCAGACCTCCAGGCCATTCATTTTAGGAAGCATGAGATCCAGAAGAATGATGTCATATGTCTTCTCCTTGGCCATGCGAAGGGCTTCCTCTCCGTCATAGGCACTTTCCACCTCCATGCCGTCCTGCTCCAGAGAAAAACGGATTCCCTTTACAATCAGCTTCTCGTCATCTACAACCAATACCTTTTTCGACATTTCCCTCTCCTGTCTTCTCCTCCGGCTACATCGACTCCCGGGATCCCCCAGTATCCGGGCAGACCCATTCCCAGGAAATCCATGCATCAGACCTCTATGTAATCCTTCAGCTTCTCGTACATCTTTTCCTTGATGCCTTCCACATTCATGATTTCCTCAATACTGGCAAAGTTCCCATTGGCCTCCCGATAGGCCAGAATCGCCTCTGCCCGGGTATCTCCGATACCCGGCAGGGTAAGCAGCTGATCCTTGCCTGCCGTATTGAGATTCACCTTGTCGGTTCCCTGGCTTTCGCCTCCTGCACTGGCCGGAGTCTGGTTTTGGTTCTGAACCGGAGCACCGGCGGCAACCTCTTCCCGGGTATAGACTCGTATCTGCTGTCCATCCTGCAAAAGCTCTGCCTGGTTCAGATACTTCTCATCTGCCTCCTGGGTGAGTCCTCCCGCCGCCTCCAAAGCCTGGTAGACCCGGCTTCCCTCCGCCAGCTCATAGACCCCCGGTACCTGCACGGCACCGCATACATGGACATAAATCCCTATCCTCCTATCCTCCCCCCCGGAAGCTGACACAGATTCCCCCTGTTGCGAACCCTCCGAGGCAGAGGCCGCCGCTTCCCCGTCCGATTGGGAGACAGCCCCCGCCGCTTCCTGGTCCCACTGGGAGACCTTAGAGACCCCCCGGTCAGACGCCTGCCCGGAGGATGCCTCCAGGTTATAAGAGACCGCAGCCGAATCGCCACAGCCTCCCAGGAAAATACATAGTAATAGGGTAAAGCAAAAAAACCTCTTCCACACTCTCTTTCACTCCTTACAGCCTTCTTTCACAAGCCCCATGGGCATCTCCGGTAACTGTAAGGTTCTCATGTACAGCTAATCCTATTGTAACGAATTCCCCCCAAAAAAACAAGGGTTTTTCCCTTGGAGCATTCTCCTCCTACCCCAGCCGAAGCAGCAGCATATAAGCCACAGTTCCTGCGGCAATGCTCAGGAGAGTATTACGCCTCCAGAGGTGGAGCACCGTCACCAGAGCCAGGGCTGCCAGGGTAGCCGGCAGGGTGGTATTGGTCAGGGTCAGCGCATCCTTCAGACAATAAATCACAAGGATAGCAATAATGGCCGGAGGGAGCTTCTCGGAGATCTGTCTCACCCTCCGGGGCATCTCTCGCTTGCCCCCGAAGAAAAGAAAGGGCACCGCCCGGGTAAAGAGGGTAACCAGAGCCACCACTGCTATGATGGAAATCGCTTGGGATACAGGAATCCTCATGATGCCGCACCCCCCTTCTGTTTCACCTGCAGGGTCTGCTCTTTCTGTCTTGTCGGCTTACCCTGCACCTTCCGCTCTTTCTGCCTCTCCGGCTTACCCTGCATGGTCTGTTCTTTCTGCCTCGCCGACTCTTGTCCCTGCCCTGGTCCTTCTTTTCTCCCGGTCATGACATTCAAGGCGGCCATGGCACTTACCGTGAGAAGCAGGGTGGGCAGCAAAAAGGCATCCCCTCCGAAGAGGAAGAGGCAGATGACAGCTGCCAGCCCTCCCAGAAGAGCCGGTATCCGGTTGCCCAACTTCCCATCTCTTACCTGGTCAATGAGTATGACCGTGAAGAGGGCAGTCATAGAAAAATCTACTCCTGTAAAATCCAGGGGAATCAGCTGACCTGCCAAAGCCCCCAGCACGGAGCCCAGGATCCAATAGGAATGATCCAGCAGGGCGATCCAGAACCAGGCCTGGTGGTCCGGGTCACCTTCCAGACTTTCCTGGCGGCAGGAGCAAAGAAGGGAATAGGTCTCATCCGTCAGGGAAAAGATCATATAGAAGCACCTCTTTCCCATTTTCTTGAAGCTATCTACAAAGGAGATACCATAGAACATGTGGCGGCAGTTGACAAATAGGGTCATAACCGCTGCCCCCGCCAGAGAGCTGCCGGCGGTCAGGAGACTCACCAGGACGAACTCCATGGAACCGGCATAGATAAAGAGGCTGGCAAAGAAGGCCCAAAGAGCCGAATATCCGGCCTGCTGCAGGAGAATGCCAAAGGCAAGTCCCAAAAACAGGTACCCGCACATGACGGGTACCGATTTCTGAAATGCATATTGAAAAATTGCTTTCTTTGTATTCTTCATGACTTTGTCTGACTGACCTCAATGCCCAATTCCACCAGCTGTTTCTCCTCCACCGGTGCCGGAGCCTGGGTCATCAGACAGGAGGCGTCCTTGACCTTGGGGAAGGCGATCACGTCACGGATGGAATCCTCCTGTGCCATCAGCATTACCAGCCGGTCTAAGCCATAAGCCAGCCCTGCGTGGGGGGGTACTCCATACCGGAAGGCGGTCAGAAGGAAGCTGAACTGGTCCCAGGCCTGCTCCTTGGTGAAGCCCAGAACCTGGAACATCTTCTCCTGGATATCATTCTGGTGGATTCGGACAGAACCACCCCCCAGCTCCGTGCCGTTGAGGACAATGTCATAGGCCTTGGCTCGGACACTGCCCGGGTCGGAGTCAATCTTATCCCAATCCTCCTCCATAGGCATGGTAAAGGGATGATGCATGGCCATGAAACGATTCTCCTCATCGGACCACTCCAGCAGGGGAAATTCTGTAATCCATACAAAGCGATATTCCTTTTTATCGAGAAGTCCCATCTCCTCTGCCAGTTCCAGACGAAGGGCTCCCAGCACATTCCATACAATCTTGTTGCGGTCTGCAGCAAAGAGCAGCAGGTCTCCCGGCTGTCCCTCCATCTTAGCAATCAGGGCAGACATTTCCTCTTCCTTCATGAACTTGGCAAAGGAAGATTTGACGGTGCCATCCTCCTGCAGGGCAATATAGGCCAGGCCCTTAGCACCGTAGCCCTTGGCGAACTCTACCAGCTTGTCAATTTTCTTCCGGGGCATTCCCCCCTGACCCTTGGCATTGATGCCTCGCACGGAGCCATCCTTTAATTCCAGGGCATTCTGGAAGACAGCAAACTGACAATTCCGGAGGGTCTCGGATACATTGACCAGTTCCATGCCAAAACGCAGATCCGGCTTGTCGGAACCAAAGCGATCCATGGCCTCCTGCCAGGGCATGCGCTGGATGGGCAGGGAAACCTCCACCCCCAAAATCTCCCGGAAGAGGTAGGCCAGCAGACGCTCATTGACATCCATGACATCCTCTGCATCTACAAAGGACAGCTCCATATCAATCTGGGTAAATTCCGGCTGCCGGTCTGCCCTAAGATCCTCATCCCGGAAGCAGCGGGCAATCTGGATATAACGGTCATAGCCTGAACACATCAGCAGCTGCTTGAAGAGCTGGGGGGATTGGGGCAGGGCGTAGAAGGAACCGGGATGCACACGGCTGGGCACCAGATAATCTCTGGCTCCCTCGGGAGTACTTTTGCCCAGCATGGGGGTCTCAATCTCCAGAAAGCCCTCCTGCTCCATAAAGCGGCGGGTCAGCATGGCTACCTTGGACCGCATCATAAGATTTCTCTGGATATCCGGACGGCGCAGATCCAGATATCTGTATTTCAGGCGGATCTCCTCCTTGGTCTTGCTATTCTCTTCAATGGGAAAGGGCGGGGTCTCGGCCTCTGCCAGGATCCGCAGATACCTTACCCTTACCTCCATGGTGCCGGTCTTAAGATTCTCGTTGACCGCGCCGGAACGACGCTCCACCAGACCCGTGACGGCAATCACGAACTCACTGCGAAGCTTCCCGGCTTTTTCAAAGCCCTCCGCATCTATGCTGCCATTCTCGAAAATCAGCTGCATGATGCCGGACCGATCCCTCAGATCCACGAAGACGATTCCCCCCTTGTTCCGGCTCTTTTGAACCCATCCCATCAAGGTGACCGATGTGCCGATCTCTGCCTGGGTCACCTCGGCGCACCGGTGGGTTCGATGCATGCCTTTCATTGACTCTGCCATTTTTCTTTCCTCCCTTTTTGCCTGGTCTTTCCTATTGTCTGTCGGCAAAGATTTCCTCAATCTCCCCATATCCCTCTGCCTCCAGCTGATCTTTCTGGAATTTCTTATTTTTCTTCATGATGGATAGATTCACGGTCCAACCTTGCATCCGTTCCTCCATGGCCCTTCCTATGATCGCCTTCCTGGCTGCCCCATCCAGGTTCTTGTCCAGGAGATAAGCCTTCTTCTTGCTTTCTCCGGGAATCTGGTAATTCCTCTCCAGAAGCAGCATGACGATCCGCTCAAAGCCGATGGAGAAACCGCAGGCCGGAACCTTCTGTCCGGTAAACTTGCCGATCATCTCATCGTAACGGCCACCGCCGCCTACACTTCCGCCGTACTCATCCATGGAAATCTCGAAAATGGGACCCGTATAATAGGACATGCCCCTCACCAGGGTAGGGTCAAAGGAGATCTGGAAGTCTGCATTTTTGGCGGCATCCACCATCTCCATGATCTGGATCAGGCCATCTGCGTAGGCCGGATCCAGAACCCCGGCCAGTTTATCCTTAATAAAATGTACCCCCTGAATATCGGGAGTTACCTCCCGAAAGAGGCTCATGTAGGTCTCAACCATGGCCGGGGCAAAGCCCTCCTTTTGCAGCTCCTGGGTAACTCCTTCCACCCCGATCTTGTCCATCTTGTCCAGGATGATAAATACCAGATCAAAGTCAGCCTCCCCAAAACCGCTGTAGGCGGCCATAGCCTTGAGAATCCGCCGGTCATTGATACGGATGGTGAAATGATGAAAATCCAGCTTACCCAGCAAGGTGGTGGTGGCCAGGATCAGGTCGATCTCCGCCAGGTTCGTAGCTTCTCCCAAAATGTCTATGTCGCATTGCATGAACTGGCGGAAGCGTCCCCTTTGGGGCCGGTCAGCCCGCCATACATTTCCCATCTGCAAAGCCTTGAAGGGGGCAGGAAGGTCATTGGCATGGTTGGAATAATAACGGCAGAGGGGGACGGTCAGGTCATAGCGCAGCCCCCCGTCCACCAGATCGGCCTCTGTCTGAGCCTGATCCAGCTTCAGCTTCTCTCCCCTTTTCAGGATCTTAAAGATCAGCTTCTCATTCTCCCCTCCCTGCTTGCTGTTCAGATTCTCCATATGCTCCACGCAGGGAGTCTCCATGGAGGAAAATCCGAAGCTGCGGTAAGTCTCCTTAATCAGGCTGATACAATAATCCCGGATGGCCATCTCCTGGGGCAGGATATCCTTCATGCCGGTTACCGGCTTCTTCTTCAGGGTCATAATTTCAGCAATTCTCCTTTCACATCAATGGTAAGCTCCGGCATCTTTACCGCCCGATCCGGATTGTCATGGATGATACGCATGAAGGTCAGGAAGACCTCCATGTCAAAGTTCTTAATTTCTTCTATCACCAGCTCCATGGCCGCATCCATGGAAAAGGCCCGGCGGTAGGGGCGGTCGGCAATCAAGGCACAAAAGGCATCGCAGACCCGCAGAATCCGGGCGCCCAGGGGGATATCCTGTCCCCTCAGGTTATAGGGATAACCGCTGCCGTCATAATTCTCATGATGATAAAGGACATAATGGCAAATGTTGTCGGAATAACCTCTCTGGGTCAGCTTCTGGTAGCCCTTCTGGGGATGGGTCCGAATGTATTTCATCTCCTCGATCATCAAGGTATTCTCTGCCAGGTCGGAGTCCTGCATCAGATTCATCTTGCCCACATCATGCAATAGCCCCGCCACTGCCAGCTCATGACAGTCCTCCTGGGACAGCTTCATGCGGGATCCGATCTCGTAAGCCAGATTGCTGACCTGCATGCCGTGAGTCAGCTGCTCCGACAGGCTGTAATACAGTAAATGCTTCTCCTTATGCTCCATATAGGTCTATCCCCTTACGCTTCCTCTCCACCATCTCCTGGATCCTCTCCACATAATTCTTCAGATCCTTGACATTCTCCACCCGTTCGATCCGGCTGCCCTGCTGAAATACAAACTTGCTGGAGGCCCCTGGTCCTGCTGCCAGAATGGTCTGCTTCTCCTCCATAATCAGGATATTGTAGAGGCCGGCCTTGCCCTCCTTGGAGTATCCCACATTCTCGAAATTGCCGGCTATATTCTTCTGCCGGTAGAGATAATAGGGGCCCATACCCATCCTGGCCGCATATTGCCGGGTCATTTCCATGATCTCCTGGGAATTTTCGAAGGAAATCTCCTCATATTGATCCTGGAAAAGATGCAGGCGGGTTGCCCTCTTAAGAGCCAGGGAATGTACCGTCAGGCTGTCCGGATCCAGTCTTTGGACGGCTTGCAGGGTGGTCTCCACCTCTGCCTGCCCCTCTCCCGGCAGACCTACGATCAGATCCATATTAATATTGGAAAATCCCAGGGATCTGGCCAGTCCAAAGGCGGCCTGCGTCTCCTCTACCCTATGTTTCCTTCCAATCAGATCCAGGGTCTTCTGATTCATAGTCTGGGGATTGATGGAGATCCGATCCACGGGATATTGGCGCAATACGATCAGCTTGTCCCGGCTAATGGTATCCGGTCTGCCCGCCTCTACCGTAAACTCCCGCAGCTGACCCAGATCAAACCTGGTGCAGATGCGCTCCAAAAGCCGGCCCAGCTGGTGAGGGTCCAGGGTGGTAGGAGTTCCCCCGCCGATATAGATGGTATGCAAGGGCCGGTGCTTCATCGCCTCGGCGATAAAGTCCAATTCCTGAAACAGAGCCTGCAGATAGGGCTCCACCATATGCTGCCACCGATCCAGGGGATGGGAGCCGAAGGAACAATAGAGGCAGATGGAGGGACAGAAGGGAACACCCACATAGAGACTATAACCCTTTTCCACAGCCCAGTCCCGCAAAATCTCCCTCTCCCGGTTGGCTGTGGCAATGGCCAGGGCGGTCTTCTCCGGACTAGTAAAATAGGTCTCCCGCATATAACGGGCGATGTCCACATTCCTCCAGCCCTCCTCCAGCTTGCCCATGGCAATCTTCACCGGCCGAATACCGGTGAGATCCCCCCAGGGCAGCTGCCTGCCGGTCTCTTGGGAGAGAAAGCGATAGATCAAGGCCTTCAGCTTGTTCTTCCGGCCTCCCCGATCCTCCCCAGGGTCTGCAGGGCAGACGGCAAAATCACACTTTCCCGCCTGCTGTCGGGAAAATGTGATCTGTCCGTCTCCATATTCTACCTGATAGAAGACATCAAAGGCCTCCTCCACAGGCGGCTCCTCTTCCCCCTCCAGCCAGGTCTTAATCCGGCTGCCGGGATAAAAGGCACTGACCAGGGTATAAACATCGTAGGTAAAGTCCCGGCGATTGAACCGGATACCAATGCTAAGCAAGGGGATTATACCTCTTTTCCAGGGCAATGGTGGTGGCCATCTCATGCCCCGGGCAGACAGCCACCTCCTCCGGGAGCTCCTTCAGCAGGCGCTGGATACTATTTTGCATATCCCTGGAGCTGGAGGTGGGGAAATCCGTCCGCCCATAGGACCGGCAGAAGAGGGTATCTCCACTGAGTAAGACCTTCTCCTGGGGGAAATAATAACATACGCTTCCGGCGGTATGGCCGGGGGTATGCAAAACCCGGATCTCGTATCCTGCCAGCTGCAGGATATCCCCCTCCTTCACCAGATGATCCGCCTTCATGGAATAAGATGCACTCCAATAGCCGGACAGATTCAGCATGGGATCCTCCAGAAGAGCCTCCTCCTTCTCGTGGAGATAAACCGGGATCTCATACCTGCGGCGAATGGAATCCGCTGCCAGCATATGGTCATAATGGCCATGGGTCAGGAGGATAGCCACCGGCTTGCCCCCCAGGGCAGCCACCTTCTCCTCTATCCGATCCGCCTCGTCCCCCGGATCCACCACAAGCAGGTCTTTGGTCTCCGGATTCATGAGAAAATAACAGTTGGTAGCCACATTTCCCAAAACCAGATTCTGAATTATCATCTCTGCCATAGTCTCATCCTTTCGATCGTTCGATATCAATGACGCTCTCCACCTGACGGATCTTCTCCACCAGGGAATTCAATTCTTCCTTGCTGTTGACATCAAAGGTCATATCTATGGTTGCCGTACCCTGCTTGCTGGTACGGACATTCATAGCACTCAGATCAATCTTCCGCTCTGTGAAAAGCTTGGAAATATCCACCAAAAGGCCGGTGCGGTTATTGGCATAGATATTGATCTCCACCGTATAACGCTGGCCTCCGGAGCTGGTGGTCTGCCATTCTGCCTCGATCAGCCGCTCTCTCTCAGAGCTGGGAAGGTTGATAATATTCACGCAGTCGGTACGGTGAATGGTGATTCCCCTCCCCCGGGTGACAAAGCCTACAATCTCATCTCCCGGAATCGGACTGCAGCACTTGGAGAAGCGCACAGCCACATCGTGGATGCCCTGAACCAGAATGCCCCCCTTACTCTTGCCCGAGGGATTCTCCGGCCGGGACTCCGGGGAGGCAGAGGCAGCAGCGGCGGCCTGCAGAACCTCCTGATCGGTGATATTCTTCTTGTGCTCCTTATCCCAGGCCTCCAGCAGCTTGTTGAGGACCTGACCCTCCTTCAGCCCTCCGTGACCAATGGCAGCCAGGACAGAATCCCAATCCCGGAAGCCGTATTTGCGCATCACGGCTTCCATATAGGGGGGCTTTAAGTAGGTGCCCAGTACCTTGTTCTTGAGCTTGGCATGGCTGTTGAGCATCTCCTTGCCCTTGATGATATTATCTTCCTTCAACTCCTGGCGGAACCATTGGTTAATCCGGTTCTTGGCCTGGGTGCTCTTCACCACCTTCAGCCAATCCCGACTGGGTCCTCTGGAATTCTGAGAGGTCACAATGGCCACCCGATCCCCATTGTGAAGAACCGTCTCAATGGGGACTAATTTTCCATTGACCCTGGCTCCCACCATGCGGTTGCCCACTGCGGAATGGACAGCATAAGCAAAGTCAATGGTACAG
>CAVLCU010000064.1:0-14332 GCA_963661545.1 Lachnospiraceae bacterium
GTCATCCAATCCTAAAGGTTGCTGCGCAATCCTCAAATTTGACACCCAAACCAAAATTAGAAAACAAGAAAAAAATGTAGGGTAATTGACCTGAATTATACCAAGGATCAGCGCCTTTTTCTATTCACTTTTCAGGTGAAAGCAAGAAAGATTTGTAACTACAGTAACTATGCGGCTTTCAGCCGTGATCACCGCATCGCGGTGAATAACTCAGGTTCAAGAATTATTTTCAAAATGCTCCCCAATACATAATGACAGTTGGGGAACATTTTGATATAATATTCAAGAAAATTGTTCCCCAAAAGGAGTAGTTACAATGGCAGTACAATATAGTGAAATACAGGAATTGCTTAGAAGTCGTGCCGACCTCCATGCAAGATTGAACTTAATGCCCTATGACGGCACACCCGAAATCAAGGAACGCGGCGATGGAAAATACCTCTATGTAAGAAAACGTGTAGCAGGAAAACAGACATCTACCTATGTAGGCGCTTATACCGAAGAATTGTATAATCTGCTGCTGCGTAATGCCAGAGAAGCCCGTGAAATCAGAAAATCCCTTCGCAGCATTGAAAAACAACTTGCCGCAGCCGGATATTCCGAGGATGAACTTTCTGCTGATGTGATAAACAACATTGCATTCGCGCGTGCCAATATGAAAATGAATATCTATGATCAGGCTGTTTTGGAGGGTGTTGCGACATCATTCCCTCAAACGGAAGAAATCATAGAGAACGGAAAAGTATCCGGCATGACTGCTACCGACGTGCAGAAAATTTTGAATTTGAAGCACGCATGGGAGTTTATTTTGGACCGTGACGTGGTTGCCAGCCGTTCCGACTATTATATGCTTAGTCATATCGCAAGGCTTGTCAATGAAGGCTTTTTTGCGGAAGGTGGTCGAATCCGCGGCATTCCGGTTACTATAGGCGGTTCGTCGTATATTCCGCCCCTGCCAAATGAACTGGATGTGAAAGACAGAATCAGGGAGATCGTTGAGGAAGATGACGAGGCTATCAATATTGCCATCAGACTTTGCCTTTACTGTATGAAGGCCCAAATATTCCTGGATGGCAATAAGCGCGCTTCTGTTATCTTCGCAAACCATTATCTCATTGCTCATGGCGGAGGTTTCTTGGTGATTCCCGAAAACGAAGTTCCGGAGTTCAAGAAACTGCTTGTGAAATATTATGAAGGTGAAAACATATCCGTTATTGCTGGATTTATGAAAGAACGCTGTTGGAAAACAATCGAACACTAAACATCATCTACATTGGGGAACAAATCCAACTGTGAACTGCCCCAGAAATAGGGCAATATACTGCTGGGCTGCCGAGATGCAGACCGCGGGCATATCCTTGGGAATATTGGTTTGGGTGCTTTGACACCCAAACCTATTTTTGGTTTTAGATGGTCTCGTGATTGTGGAACTTGCGCAAGACCTTCTGAATTCTCTCCACCGGCTCCAGCAGGCTGCTGATGGAGGCATCGTGGTTGAGGGTATCGATGATCAGGGCGATATATTTGCTCATGTCACAGTTAATATAGTAGGGCTTTTGCAGCAGCTCCGGTGTCTGGTAGACCAGATTGGTGGTCACCAGCTTGGTGAACCAGCCCTTTTCGTAGGCCTGGTCGAAGCGGTCCAGTCCGTTGGTGAAGAGGCCAAAGGTGCTGCACATATAAATCCTGCGGGCATTCCGTTCCTTCAAAAGCTTGGCTACCTCGATCATGCTGTCGCCGGAGGAAATCATGTCATCTACAACGATCATATCCTTGCCGGCTACGTTAGCTCCCAGAAATTCGTGTGCCACGATGGGATTGCGGCCGTCGATGATGGTGGAATAATCTCTCCGCTTGTAGAACATACCCATATCCACGCCCAGGTTATTGGCCATGAAAATAGCCCGGCTCATGGCTCCCTCATCCGGGCTGATGACCATCAGGTGGTCTGCGTCTACCTTCATATCCGGCGAACTCCGCAGAATATTTTTGATAAATTGATAGGCAGGACGGATGGACTCGAAGCCATGCAGGGGAATGGCATTTTGCACCCTGGGATCATGGGCATCGAAGGTGATGATATTGTCCACTCCCATTTTCACCAGCTCCTGCAGGGCCAGGGCACAATCCAGGGACTCACGGCCGGACCGCTTGTGCTGGCGGCTTTCATAGAGGAAGGGCATGATGACATTGACCCGGCGGGCCTTTCCTCCCACGGCGGCGATGACCCGCTTCAGGTCCTGAAAATGATCATCCGGGGACATATGGTTGCTCCTGCCGCACAGGGAATAGGTCAGGGAATAGTTGCAGACATCCACCAGAAGGTAGAGATCATCCCCCCGGACAGACTCCCCGATATAGCCCTTGGCTTCCCCGGAACCAAAACGAGGTACCCGGGAGGAGATCAGATAAGAATCCCTTTCGTAGCCATCGAAGGCCAGGGTGGTCTTTTGCTGATGATCCCGATCCAGTCTCCATTGTACCAGATAGTCGTTCACCTTCCTCCCCAGCTCCTGGCAGCTTTGCAGGGGAATGATCCCCAGTCTGCCGATGGGCAGGGATTCGAAGTAGTGTTCATTAGTCTGCGGCATGATGATTTCCTCCTGATAATTGTTTTTGTATTCGTATATCATGGCCGAATAAACGGATCATTTTATAATGGCTCAGGATCCGGGAAAAGGTCCGCTCAGAATAGGTATCAGCGAACCGCTCCAGGGAGAGATTGGTGGAAATGATGGTGGACTTCTCCATCAAAATCCGGTGGTTGACACAGAGAAAGAGCTGGGAGGAAACAAAGCTGTTGGTCAGCTCTGTCCCCAGGTCATCAATAATCAGCAGGTCTGTCTCAAAAAGCTGATGGTAGGCTCCTTGGGATTCCTCCGCGGAGGCAAACTTACCCTGCTCCAGCATACGGAAGAAATCGAAGGCGGTGAGGTAGAGCACGCTGTAACCCCCATCCATCAATTCCCGGGCGATGCAATGAGACAGGAAGGTCTTACCCACGCCGGTATCCCCGTAGAAGCATAGATTCTCGAAGGAACGGGAAAAATTGGCAACAAAATCCCTGGAATGGCGAAGAGCCAGCACCGCCGTCTCCCGGGCGGTAAGACCGTTGCTCTCACTGCGGAGAGAATCGGAATAATAATTCAGGGAGAAATTCCGAAAATTATCCTCCGGGGGAATCTGCTGCAGGTTGGATTGTTCATAGAGAACCCGAGTCTCCGCCTGGCGGAAACAGACACATTTGCCTCCCTCCACGAAGCCGGTATCCCGGCAAAAGGGGCAGTCATAGCGCAGATCCAGATAGTCTCTGGGCAGACCGGCGGATTGCAGGAGGGCCTGCCGCTCCCGGCTCAGCTCTCGAAGAGCCTTTGGAAGATCAAAATCCTCAGAGGGGCAACCCTCTCCCCTGCCCAGCAGGATGCGAGCCTTTCGCATACTGATGGAGGCAGCTTCCTGATCCAGCTGGGCCAGCCGGGGCAGGGCTTGATAGGCCTTGCGGCGGCGCTGTTCCAGATCCCGCCGGTTGCGGAGCTGCCTTTGGTTGTAGAGCCGCAGAACGGCGTCATATTGGGCATTGGTCAATGACATGATGCTACCTCGATTGATCGATCATCTGTTTCTGAAACAGATCCCTTTCCAGCTGCTGGTAATCGTAATTTCTCTGGTTGAAATTATTGAAACGGTTGGGGGCCGGGGCCTTGGCTGCAGAAGTCCGAACCGGGGAGGGAGAGGAGGTCTCCTTTTTCTTGTCCTTCTTATGCTGGGCATCCAGGGCTTCTATATCTGATAAAGCCGTGACCTTCTGGTCCTTCCATTTGGACAGAATCCCCTCTGCATAGGGAAAGCTGGGCTGGCCGGTCTGGGCAATGGTTCGGGTGCAGGCCTCTGTGATGATCTCCAGAGGAAATCCGTACTGCTTGAGCCATCGCTCCATATATTCGGTCTCCGCAGGAATCGGATTGCGGTTGCGGATGCCGAAGGCTCTCAAAATAGAAAAATAATGCTTATTCCAGGTATTGGTGCGGGCCTTGGCTGCCTCTACCGTGGCAATGCCATCCTTGTGCCAGGCCAGACCCACCTTTTCAATATAGTGGAGGCTGGTACTGCCCTTGGATACACAATATTCGATGAGATATTCCAGCAATTCCATGGAAAAATGCAGGACATCATAGAAATAGAGGATCCGCCCCATGTCGGTGGAACTTAAGGGGCGGCCTAGATAGCTCTCCGCCAGAAAGAGAAGCTGGCGGATCTCCTGATTGTCCTTCTGCAGCTCCTTCACCCGGCTGCCGGACAGCTGGGGAGGGGCGGCGGGAACCTCCGAGGGTACCTTCGAAGCCTCGGAGGAGATGACCGGAGCTTCCTGGGATGGGGCCAGAGCCTTTGTGGGCGCAGAATCCCCCTGGGATAGGGGGATTTTCCCGGAACTTTCCCCCTTATTCGGAGAAAGATCCTCCTCTGAGGGAAGGGTGTTCCCTCCTGCCGGGGGCATCTGCAGGTGAATGCCGCACAGATCCTTCCCCTGATAGTAGAGAGACAGCAAGCCTGCCTTCTCCCAATAGCGCAAGGCCCGCCGGATATCCTTCTCGGTACAGGAGAAAACATCTGCCAGGGAGGACAAGCTGGGCTCTGCCTGGGGCTGATGGGTCAGCCGCAGGAGGTAGAGGTATACTTTCACAAATTCCCCATTGGCCTGGGGCATATAGGAGTCCACAAAGGCATCCGGCAGGAGGGAAAAATCAGCTGCCAAAGGGCCTTGAATCGATATTGTACTCATAGAAACTCCTTCCAATGAATCTTCACCGCTCAATCCTCCTGCAGGAGGTCTTCTCCTACCCGGAAGATATCTCCTGCCCCCATGGTCAGAACCAGGTCCCCGGGCTGGCAATGCTCCAGCAGATAGGTCTCAATCGAAGGAAAATCCGGGAAGTAGTGGCAATCCGTACCCAGGGCTCGAATCTGATCGGCCAGAAGAGCCGAGGAAACCCCCAGGGTGTCCGTCTCCCGGGCTGCATAGATATCCGCCAGAATCACATGATCTGCCCGACTTAGGGCCTGGGCGAATTCCCCAAGCAGGGCTTTGGTTCGGCTATAGGTATGGGGCTGGAAGACACACCAAAGAGAGCCATGGGGATAATTCTCTGCGGCGGTCAGGGTAGCCTGGATCTCCGTGGGATGATGGGCATAATCGTCAATGATGGTGAAACCCTGCTTCTGCCCCTTGTACTGAAAGCGGCGATCGGTGCCGTGAAAGCTGGCCAATCCCTCCTGAATCCGGTGGGTGCTGATCTGCAGGCAGTCTGCCAAAGCAATGGCGGCCAGGGCATTGGAGACATTATGGATTCCGGGAATCTGCAAAGAGAAGCGTCCCCTGTCCTGCCCCTGACAGAGCAAGGTGAAGGAGGGATGTCCCTTCTGGTCATAGCTGATGTCAGCAGCCGTATAATCCGCCTCCTGTCCCAGGGCATAGGTAATGACCTGGCAGGGCAGATCCCGGACCAGGTCCTGCCAGTCCGGAATCTCCCGGTTAATGATCAAGGTGCCCTCCTGGGGCAGCAGCTGGGCAAACCTGCGAAAAGAATGGCGGATATCCTGGATATCCTTGAAAAAATCCAGATGATCCGCATCGATGTTGAGGATCAGCCCAATCTTAGGGAAGAAACTCAGAAAGCTGTTGGTATATTCACAGGCCTCTGTCAGGAAGGTCTGGGAGTGTCCCACCCGGATATTCCCCCCGATGGAGGGCAGAATCCCCCCCACGGAAATGGTAGGGTCGCAGTCAGCGGCCAGGAGAATATGGGCAGCCAGGGAGGTAGTGGTGGTCTTGCCGTGGGTTCCGGCCACGGCGATGGCAGTCCGGTAATTCTTCATGATCTGCCCCAAGAGCTGGGCCCTGGTGAGCAGGGGAAGACCCAGTTGGACTGCCCTGGCATATTCCGGATTATCCGGATGAATGGCGGCAGTATAAACCACCAGGTCAATGTCATGGGTAATGTTGTCCCCCCTCTGTCCGTAGGCGATGCGCGCCCCGGAAGCCGCCAGGCGGCGGGTTAAGTCGCTTTCCCTGGCATCGGAGCCGCTGATGGGGAAGCCCTCCTGGAGGAGGATCTCCGCCAGCCCGCTCATGCTGATGCCCCCGATTCCTATGAAGTGAATATGTATGGGTTTCTTAAAATCTATGTGATACATAAGCTTATCCTTTCATCTGCGCAGACAAAAGTCAGCTGCTTTTCACGGATGTGATGCTGCAGCTGATGTCAGGTGCTTCCCCCTAATTATACCCTCTCCCTTAGGGATTGTAAATCTGAAAAAGGAGCAGAGGTTCTGTGAAATCCCCTTCCTTTTGTCAAAAAAGACTGTGCGATTGTAAAGAATAGGTGAAAAACCCGTAAAAGTCAACAAAAAACCTCAAAGAAAATTGTATAAAAATCAGTGCCTCCTTGAGGGGCGAGAGAAAATTTAGGACAAAAGTAATAAAAACGAGGAAAGAAAATTTGTAAAATGTATAAAAAATGTTCACAATTTTAGAGAAATATGATATAATATGGAATCATATTACAACAAGAGGTGATTCCATGATCAAAAAAGAGATGATAGCCATGCTGCTGGCCGGCGGACAGGGAAGCAGGCTGGGAGTCCTCACTTCAAAAGTGGCAAAGCCGGCGGTTGCCTTTGGCGGAAAGTATAGAATCATTGATTTTCCGTTGAGTAATTGTATTAATTCAGGAATTGATACGGTGGGAGTTCTGACCCAGTATCAGCCCCTGCGTCTGAATACCCATATCGGAATCGGTATTCCCTGGGATTTGGACCGGAATGTGGGCGGCGTTACCATTCTGCCCCCCTACGAGAAGAGCAGCAGCAGTGAGTGGTATAGCGGGACAGCCAATGCTATTTTGCAGAATATGGCCTATATGGAGACCTACAATCCGGATTATGTATTGATTTTGTCAGGAGATCATATCTATAAGATGGATTATGAGGTCATGCTGGATTATCACAAGGCCAATAAGGCGGATGTCACCATCGCCTGTATGCCGGTTCCCATTGAGGAGGCCAGCCGTTTCGGTGTCATGATCACAGATGGCACCGGCAGAATTACCGAATTCGAAGAGAAGCCGGAGCATCCCAGAAGCAACCTGGCTTCCATGGGGATCTACATCTTTAGCTGGAAGACCTTGAAGGAAGCCCTGACGGTCCTGAAGGATCAGCCGGGCTGTGACTTCGGCAAGCATGTCCTGCCCTATTGCAGGGATAAGGGCAATCGGCTCTTTGCCTATGAGTTCAATGGATATTGGAAGGATGTGGGAACCCTGGGTTCTTATTGGGAAGCCAATATGGAGCTTATCGATATTATTCCGGAATTTAATCTCTACGAGGAGTTCTGGAAGATCTATACCAACGGAGATATCATTCGTCCTCAATATATTTCCTCCGATGCCGTGGTAGATCGCTGTATCATCGGCGATGGGGCGGAGATCTACGGGCAGGTACACAATTCCGTCATCGGTGCCGATGTGCGGATCGAGAAGGGAGCCGTCATCGAGGATTCCATTATCATGCGTCACAGTGTGATAGGGGCGGAAAGTCACATCCATAAGGCCATTATCGCTGAGAGTGTCCGGGTAGGGCAGAAGGTGCAGCTGGGTGTAGGCGAGGAAGTTCCCAATGTGGTCAAGCCCAACATTTACAGCTGGGGACTTGTGACCGTGGGAGAGCATACGGTCATTCCGGATGGTGTTACCGTTGGCAAGAATACGGTTATTTCCGGACAGACCAGACTGGAGGATTATCCGGGCGGCAGCCTGCCCGGCGGAGGAGCACTCCTGGAGAAGGAGGGGGAAGAGATATGAGAGCATTAGGAATTATATTGGCTGGCGGCAACAGCAACAAGATGAGGGAGCTGTCCCAGAAGAGAGCCATCGCTGCCATGCCTGTGGCAGGCAGCTTTCGCAGTATCGATTTCGCCCTGAGCAGCATGAGCAATTCCCATGTACAGAAGGTGGCAGTGCTGACCCAGTACAATGCCCGGTCCCTCAATGAGCATCTGATGTCCTCCAAATGGTGGGATTTCGGGCGCAAGCAGGGTGGCCTCTATGTATTTACCCCTACCGTTACGGCTGACAATAGCTGGTGGTACCGGGGCACGGCAGATGCCATCTATCAGAATCTGAAATGGCTGAAGGAGAGCCATGAGCCCTATGTGATTATTGCATCCGGGGATTGTGTCTATAAGCTGGATTACAACAAGGTTCTGGAATATCATATTGCCAAGAGAGCCGATGTGACCATCGTCTGCACGGAATGCAAGGATGATGACCCCAGCCGCTTCGGCGTTTTGAAGATGAATGAGGATTATCGGATCGAGGAGTTTGAGGAGAAGCCCATGGTCTCCAGCTCCAACCTGATCTCCACCGGCATCTATGTGATCCGCCGCCGTCAGCTCATTGAACTGGTGGAGCGCTGTGCCCAGGAGGACCGGCACGATCTGGTCAAGGATATCTTCATCCGCTACAAGAATCTGAAGAGGATCTATGGATATAAGATTGATGCCTATTGGAGCAATATCGCCACGGTGGATTCCTATTATCGCACGAACATGGACTTCCTGAAGCCGGAGGTTCGCGATTATTTCTTTGGCCAGTATCCCGGTGTATATTCCAAGATTGACGACCTGCCCCCGGCAAAATACAATCCGGGCAGCTGTGTCCGCAACAGCCTCATTGCCAGTGGCTGTATCGTCAATGGCACCATAGAGAATTCGATTATTTTCAAGGATGTTTATGTAGGAAACAATTGTGTCATCAAGAATTCCATTGTTCTGAACAAGGTTTACCTGGGAGACAATACCCACATCGAGAACTGCATTGTGGAGAGCCGGGATACCATTCGGGCCAATTCCTACCATTGTGGAGAGGACGATATCAAGATTGTAGTGGAGAAGAACGAAAGATACGCAATCTGAGAGGCTCTGTCAGAAAATGGCAAGGACAAGGGCCGGAGGGATCCGGGTCGAAGGTTTGTATGAGGTGAAAGGGGATAGACATTTATGCAGATTACGGATGTGAGAGTGCGCAGGGTAACCAAAGAAGGCAAAATGAAAGCAGTGGTTTCTATCACGATGGATAATGAATTTGTGGTACACGATATCAAGGTCATCGAAGGGGATAAGGGCTTGTTCATTGCGATGCCCAGCCGGAGAGCGGCAGATGGAGAGTATCGGGATATTGCCCATCCCATCAATTCGGATACCCGCCATAAGATCCAGACCATCATTCTGGACAAATACGACCAGGTGCTGGCCGGTGATGTGGAGGAGGCCTCGGATGACTTTACCTGAGGCTTTTCAGGAGAGAATGCAGGCCATGCTGGGAGAGGAATATGAAGACTTCCTGGCCAGCTATGACCTGCCTCGCCAATATGGCCTGCGGGTCAATAGCCGCAAGATCCGTCCCGAGGACTTTGCCCGGCTGGCCCCCTTTCCCCTGGAGGAGATTCCCTGGGTTCCCAACGGCTTTTTCTATGGAGAGGGGGTATTTCCGGCAAGGCATCCCTATTATGCGGCGGGTCTCTACTACCTGCAGGAGCCCAGCGCTATGATACCCGCTTCCCGCCTTCCGGTGGAGGAGGGAGACCGGGTATTGGATCTGTGTGCTGCTCCGGGGGGCAAGGCCACGGAGCTGGCAGCCCGATTAGGGGACCAGGGTCTTCTGGTTGCCAATGATATTTCAGCCTCGAGAGCAAAGGCCTTATTGCACAATCTGGAGCTCTTTGGGGCTTCCCATATTCTGGTAACAAATGAAGTACCGGCCAGGCTGGCAGCTGCCTGGCCGGAATATTTTGACAAGATTTTGGTAGATGCCCCCTGCTCCGGGGAGGGGATGTTCCGCAAGGATCCGGATGTAATCTCCAGCTGGAGTCCGGAGAGGGTGGATTATTTCGCCAGACAGCAGCGCTCCATTCTAAAGAGCGCTGTTGCCATGCTGCGTCCGGGGGGCATGCTTTTGTATTCCACCTGCACCTTTTCTCCCCAGGAGGACGAGGGAAGTATCAGCTGGCTTCTGGAGGAATATCCGGATATGGAGCTGGTGCCCCTGGAGAAGCAGGAGGGCTTCTCCTCAGGCTGCCCCCAATGGGGCAATGGAGATCCCGCCCTGGCAGGCTGCCTTCGCCTTTGGCCTCACAGGATGAAGGGAGAGGGACATTTTGTCGCCTTACTTCGCAAGACCGGGGATCCTGCCGTAAGAGACCGCTCTGTCGGGGAGACAAAGACGGAAGGGCAATCGGACAGATTCGGGGAGAAGGCCAGAAAAGGAAAGCAGTCTGGCGGACCCGGGGAGAGAGGAAGAAAAGGAAAACAGTCTGGCAGAACCGGGGAGGGAGGGGGAAGGCTGCCCCCCCAGGAAAGACAGCTGTTGGAGACCTTTTTGCAGGAGGGAGGAGCTTGCCTGAATATAGAGGAAATAGAGAGCCGGGGAGGAAAGGCCTACCTGATGCCCCCGCTTTTGCCCCCCACCGGAGGCCTTCATTTCCTGCGAAGTGGCCTGCTCCTGGGAGAATTTAAAAAAGGAAGGTTTGAACCGGCAGAGGCCTATGCCATGCATCTGAGCCCCTCTTCCTACCGGGAAACCCTGCACCTGGAACCGGAGAGTCAAGCCCTGGAAGACTACCTGCGGGGAAATCCCGTCAGGAATCTTCCCGGAGGGGAAGAGATCTCCAACGGATGGAAGCTGGTCTGTGTGGGCCAATTCCCTCTGGGCTGGGGGAAAATGTCCAATGGAGTGCTGAAGAACAAGTACCTGAGCAGCTGGAGGAAAAAGTAGGCACATGGCGGCTGCCAGCGGCATCATCTGTATGTGCGAGGAGCCGACACCGATTGATAAGGAAGCATCTCTTGCGAGGTGCTTTTCTTATCTCCAAAAGCAAAAGAGGAGTCATAAATGAGGAGTATGGATGTTCGTTTTAATCAAGAGGAAATAAGTTTCATAATTAAAACCATTTCGGTTGTCGTGGGCGGAAACCCACTTCCCTCGGGTGGTGGGAGGAGTCCTGTAAATTCGCAGCCATTAACCTTGGTTCTCAATGTATTTTTGTATAGTTGAATCGCTACACTCAGATGTACATGATCCACGCACACTGCTCCTGCAATAATATCTACGTTCTTATATTTGCACAACGTATTGATTATTTCTCTCACATTTTCTCTCATTTTTCCATATAGTACCTTCTTCCGGTATTTCGGAATGAAAACGATATGATACTGGCATTTCCAACGGGTGTATGATAAACTTCTATTGTCCATTTGGACCTCCTCCTATGCTTGAAATTTGGCTTGCGACACCAATTTCATTGTGGCATAGGAGGATTTTTATTGATATCCTCAACGTTTCCAACTACCCTATTCTCCCCAGCATAGCTGGGGGATTAGACTTTTCATTTAGCGATTACTGAAAAATGGGATCCCAGTCGCAGTCGGTATCTGCAATCCTGCCGCTTCCCTGCATGTTTCGCCTGGAATTGTCAGGGAGGAGACAGGGTGGGCAGGGGTTCCGGTAGGGAGGCCTCTGCAAGCTTGATTAGAAGTACTTAGCGGGCAGCGGCTCCGGAAGAAGGGCTGAAGCCCGTGCCTCAAGCACGGGCGGAAAGGGCAACCGAGGGCGAAAGCATCAGCTTTCGGCTGAGTTTGCCCGGTGTCCTTCTGCAGCAGCCGCTGGACGGTTAGTACTTCTTCAAGCTGAAGCCCAGCCTACCGAACGGAGCCCTGCCCACCGGCTGCTCCCGTCCGCCACAGGAGATGTCCGTGGCTGTCAGGGAAAGCCGGCAGTTCCGTCTCACTACGAAGGAAAGCCAGCTGCTCCGCACTGACGTGCTCTCGCAGCTGCCGCCTGTATCCGCAATCCGGACTATCGTCCTACTTGCGGATACGGGCTTGCCCGACAAATATCCGTGCTTCGGTGCATGCCAACATGCCTCTCAGCCCGGCTGCTTGTCGGGGCTTTCATAGTAAATATTACACTTATGTTACAAAAGATTAAAAAAAGCTTTCATTTCTCTGAAACCTGTGTTATAATCAATGAGGCACGGGGAGTGAAGGCTTTTTTGCCTTTGGTGCCAGTCTGTTGGGAATCGGGGGATTCCGGACAGATTTAGGGGTAACATGAGGTGTAAGGATGAAAAAAAGTAGAGAAAGTAAGAGAAGAGAAAACAAAAAAAACAGAAGGAACTGGTGTGTGACACTGGCTTTGATCCTGCTTCTGGTTCAGGTTTTTCCTTGCTATGGTTCTACAACCCAGGAGAAGATCGGGGAGAGGCAGCAGGAGAAGGAAGAGACAGAGACACAACTCCAGACTACAGAGGCCAGAATCGCAGCTCTGGAATCCAAGAAGGGAGAGTCGGAGGCTTATCTGACAGAGTTGAATCGTCAATTGTCGGAATTGACCGGGGGCTTGGAAGAGCTCCAAAAGGCCTATGATGGCAAACAGGCGGAACTGGTTCAGCTTCAGGCCAGCCTGGAGGAGGCAAAGGCACAGGAAGAACAGCAGTATGAGGATATGAAGCTGCGGATTCAGTACATGTACGAGCACTCCACCAGCAATGGGGCTCTGGAAGCCTTATTTTCCGCGGAAAGCTTCTCGGAATTTCTGAACCGGGCAGATACCATGTCCTCCATCACCAGGTATGACAGGGAGATGCTGGCTGCCTATCAGGAGACCAGAGAGTCGGTGGCAGCTAAGGAAGCCCAGATCCAGGACGAGCAGGAAGCCATCTGCCAGCTGCAGGCTCAGAGAAGTGCCCAGCAGGAACAGGTACAGGACCTGTATGAGGCCACTTATCAGGATCTGAGAGCCTGTGCAGAGGAGCTGACAGGAGCCCAGGATCAGCAGGCGGCTCTGGTTAGCCAGATACAGGCGCAGGAGGACAGCTTGAACCAGCTTTTGGCTCAGGCAAAACAGGAGGAAGTAGCCGCCCAGCAGGCGGCAGCAGCTCAAGCGGCGGCAGCTCAGGCAGCGGCAGCTCAAGCGGCTCAGCAAGCGGCAGCAGCCCAGGCGGCGGCAGCTCAGGCAGCGGCAGCTCAGGCAGCGGCAGCTCAGGCAGCCGCCTCACAGCAGGCTTCCACTGTGAATTCCTCCGCAACCGCAGACAGCGGCACGAATTCCTCGACAGGGCAGTCTGGTTCCACGACGGTGGATTCCAGTTCTGACTCGACTGCCGACCATGGAAGTTCCGGCGGAACCTATCTGGGCAACTTCAAGCTGACCGCCTATTGTGCCTGTGCCAAATGCTGTGGGAAGTGGGCGTCCTCAGCCGCCACAACCGCCAGCGGCGCCACGGCAGTCCAGGGAGTGACCGTTGCCATGGGAGGGGTGCCCTTTGGAACCCAGCTCTCCATCAACGGACATGTATATACCGTCCAGGATCGGGGAACTGCCTACGGACATGTGGACATCTACTTCGCCAGCCATGCAGACGCTTTGCAATTTGGCCTTCAGTATGCGGATGTCTATCAAGTAAATTAAAACTGTGAAGAAAAAAGAGCCGGAAGGCTCTCTGCTGATAAGACAGTAAAATTCAAATTTCTTGGAACAGGCATGATCTCGGTCATGCCTGTTCCGCTTTTAGCAGCTCATCCACGGGAATGTAGCCCACAAGGTCGTACTCGATATGTACCTTCTGTCTGCGCTTGCCGCTGGACTTGTCAGGTGCATCTACATAGACCGCCTTGACAAGCTCTCTGAGGGCATAGGGGGTCAGCTCCGTGAGGGTGCTGTTCCTCTTTACCCGCTGAACAAACTGCTCTATATTCTCTGTCTGCTGTTCCTGTTCATGTATTTGCTGTTGCAGACCCTTGACCTCGGCTTTGAGGTCTTTTTGTTCCTCGGTGTAGTTCCTACTCATCATGGCAAAGCGTTCATCGTCCAGCCGACCGGCTACATTGTCCTCGTAAATGCGGATGAAAAGACGGTCAAGCTCTCCAATCCGCTTCTCAGCCTGCGCCAGCCGTTTCTGATACAGCCGCAGTAATTCTTCGCTCTGCATACGGAGCTTTTGTTCCATCTCGGAACGGAAATAAGCCTCGTAGCGAGTGACTACCGATATGACCTCCTGAATGTGCTTCCAGACGATTTGTTCCAGTACAACAGCACGGATATAATGTCCGCTGCACTTGTCCTTGTTGGAACGATGGGTAGAGCAGATGAAGAAGTCCTGACGCTTTTCAAAATAGCTGGTGGTAGAGTAGTAGAGCTTCTGCTTGCAGTCGTTGCAGAACACCAAGCCGGAGAACATATTGCTCTTTCCTGTTGCCGTTCTGCGGTGCCGCTGCTGCCTG
>CAVLCU010000065.1:0-14287 GCA_963661545.1 Lachnospiraceae bacterium
TTGAGGTATTTTTTTTTGTCAATCTCTTGACCTATTTAAAGTATACAGGAAGCTTCCGTAATAAAACGGTGTGTTTTACATATCAACAGAAAATACCTCATAAAGAGCAACCTAGTAGTATCTCTCAGAACATGAAGCTCCGTTGTACCTGCCCCATATCCATTCGGGAGATTGCAAATTACAGCAGACTTTCGATTTTGAAAACATGGCGTAATTTTTGCAATAACGATATCTCCATTAGCGAAGTGAGTAAATCCAGATTTTACATTCTTCCATTTTCTCACCTCATAGCTGTGATGATTGGAAAATCCATCAGATAGTAATGTCATGGGCATGAATCCCACATCAAGATCATCAGGAAGCTGATTTCTTGGGTTCACTTGAAACAACGTGCCCATTCGTACCCACTCCCAGCTGTCCGGTATCTCGAACGGCACCTCGTCCGCGATGCAGACCGGCTCATTTTTGCCAATCTTCTCATAAGGCAAGTTATTGATACTAATACAGCAACCTATCAGAAGGCGGCCATGTGCCGTCAGCTGATGGGTTTTCTGCATTAAAAGATCGAAAAAGAGGTTCTTCCGAAAAGTTTTGTATTAGTACTTGACTTCCCAAAGGCAGTCTCTTGATTGAGTGCGGCCGTCTTTTGGAGCGTGCCGGATACAAGATCAAGATGCTGAATACCATCAATTTCAAGAAGTCGATGCACTGCAATCCGCAGGACGGAGCAACTATTAAGACAGCTGCAGAGGATGTAGGTTAGGATACTCAAGTTTGAGAATGGTACTTATTATACACTATCAATGACCGAGGAACAAAAAAGGACAGGCAAAGTGTTAAACCTTGCCTGTCTTACTTTTTATCCTCTTTCTTGTCAAAAAAGGCTTTTTTGAAAGTGTCAATAAGTAGCTTCAAGTAGGGCAGAGGGCTCACAGGGCGATGGTCTTCCCCAGGGTCAGGGAATAGATCAACATTTCCTTGACCGGTCTTTGGGATGCCTCTTCCAGGGCTTTCTTATAATAGAGCAGCTGGCGGCGGTATTTGTCCGCCAAATCTCTCCCATCTCCAGTGGACACCCGGTCTGTCTTGTAATCCACGATCACAGTTCCTCCCTCTTCTTCAAAATAAGCATCGATCACCCCTTGCACCAGAATGGTCTCCTGCCCCTGCCAGGCTTTGCGGATCTGACCTGCCGGAAGCAGGAGAGTGAAGGGCTGTTCCCTCCGCAAGCGGCCCTCCAGGGCTGCCGCTCTCATGCGCTGACCCAGGGGAGACCGGAGGAAATGCAGAAGTTCCCTCCGATTCAGACATCCTGCCTCCTGGTCCGTCAGCTGCCTCCTGCGGATCAAGCCCTCTATCTGCTGATCGATTGCCTCCTCCAAAGAGCCATCCTCCAGCTTTTTGTAATCCAGCTGTTCCAAAAACCTGTGATATATAGTGCCTCGGGTGGCTCCCCCCATCTCCTCCGGCTCCTGCTGCATGAATCTGGGAATCAGGGGAATGACATCCGCCTCCTCATAGAGGCCATATCCCAGGTCGTCCTGGGTCTCCTTCTTCAGCTCAGATACCGTCATCTTGGCCGGCATGGCCGCAAATTTTTCATAAGGGTAGCGATAGGCGGCCTTCTCCTTCAAAAAACGGCCAAGTTCCCTCATCTCCTCCCCTTTTTCAGCCAAGGGAGGAACCTCCTCTGCTTGCCCTCCTGCCGGAAGAGAGCCGGTCTCTCCTGCCGGATCCTTTGTGGGAAAGAGGAGATGGTACAGACGCTCCCGCCTCTGTTTCCGGTCCAGATCCTCCTCCATCTGGGACAGGGTCATCAAAGCCGGCGTCAGAACCTGCAGGCGGATGTGGCAATCCTCCTCCAGCCCCTCCAGGGATTCCCCCGCCAGCTCATAGAGGGGAGCAAAACAGGAACTGCGGGAAAGAGCCGGAAGGATCCAGTCCAAATATCCCCTGGCGCCGGCCAGCTGCCGGTAGGGAAGGCTATCCTTCCAAAAATGCCGGCCAGCGGCACAGGCTCGGATTCTCTTCTCCAGATCGTCCACCAGACCGGTGAGAATTAATTTTTCCTTGGCTCGGGTCAGAGCCACATAGAGAACCCGCAGCTCCTCTCCCAGGGTCTCATGACGGACCGCCTGGCTGATGGCCTGTTTGCGCAGAGACGGAGTTTTGGTTCGGTTGGCCACCTGAATCACATCCATGCCCAGACCTAAGCCTGCATGGAGAGCAAGGGAAGCCCTTTGGTCTGACTGGTTAAAGCTTCCTCCCAGGCCTGCCAGGAAAACCAGGGGAAATTCCAGACCCTTGCTCTTGTGGATGGTCATGATCCTCACGGTATCCCCCCCCTCCCCGCTTAGGTTGACCTGACCGAAGTCTACCTGGTATTTCTCCAGCTCCTCGATGTAGCGAATGAATTGGAAGAGGCCGTGGTAGCTGCCTTTTTCGAATTCTACCGCTTTTTCCACCAACATGTCCAGGTTAGCCTCCCTTTGGTCTCCCCCCGGCATGGCTGCCGCATAGGATCGATAAGCGGTTTTGGTATAGATCTGCCGGATCAGGCGGTGAACCGGGGTATAGGGCACCATTTCCTGCAGCTGTCGCAGCTGACGCAGGAAGCCCTTCAGCTTCTGTCGCAGAAGGTCCTCCTCTGGGGGCGTCACCCCTTCGCAGGCTCCCTCCCTAGAACCTCCTGCCTCTGCAGAACAAACAACCTCCGCAGAACACACAGTCTCTGCAAGGGACTCCTCCTCCACATAGGCTCGTGCCGCCTGATACATGGGCAGTTCCGGACAGCGACAGCGGATGAGAGCCATCTCCCGGTCGGTACAGCCTACGATCGGAGACCGCAAAATTGCGGTAAATGGAATCTCCTGGCGAGGATTGTCGCAGATGCGCAGATAATTCAGCACCGTCACCACCTCTGTGGCGGAAAAATAGCCCGACCTGGAGGCGGAATAAGCCGGAATCCCCTCATTTTGCAAAACCCGAAGGAAGATATCCGCCCATCCGGTGGCACTGCGGAGCAAAATCACGCAGTCCCCATATTGCAGGGGGCGGTAAGCGCCGCTTTCCTTGTCCACTACCTGCATCTCTCCCATCAGGCTCTTGATCTTCTGGGCGATGGCCAGAGCCTCCGTCTCGATCATGGCCTTCTTGCTCCGGTCATCCTCGAATTCCGGAGATTTCCGATCCATCAGAAGGAGCTCCGTCTGGGGGGCCTCCTGCCCCGGGGGAAAGCTGGCACCTGCATGGAGGGCAGCGGCATCATCGTAGACCAGTCCCCCCAGATCCTCTGTCATCAGGCGGCGGAAGAAGAAATTGACCGAATCCAAGACCCTGGCCCGGCTGCGGAAGTTCTGATGCAGGTCAATCCTGCGACAGAAATTTCTGCTGTCCCCTCCGCCGCCGGAGGCAGCTTGGGCTCCGGAAGCTTCCCGGGTTTCAAGGTCGGCATGGCCTGCTTGGGCTTCCTGGCCGGCCTGAGTCTCGTAGGCATGATATTTTTCCAGGAAAAGCTCCGGGCGGGCCATCCGGAAGCCGTAGATGGCCTGCTTGATATCTCCTACCATGAAGCGGTTATAGATCCCCTTTTCCCTGCCGGAGACTGCCTCCAGCAGGTATTCCTGGATATAGTTGCTGTCCTGGTATTCGTCCGTCATGATCTCATCGTATTGGTCGGCCAGCTCTCTGGCCGCATCTGTCCTCTCCCAGCCCTGGGGAGTCCGTCTGAGAAGGATCTGCAGGGCAAAATGTTCCAAGTCAGAAAAGTCCATCAGATTCTTGCTTCGTTTGGCCGCTGAGAAGCCCTGCCAAAAGTCCAGCACCAGGCGGCAAAGGGTCTCGGCATGAGGACGGCACGAAGCCAGCTCCTCCAGCAGCTCTTGGGGGCTTTGGGCAAAGAATTGCTTTTGGAGATCCGTCAGGCTATCCTTGATCTCCTGGCGCACCTGCTTCACCCGTTCCCGCACCTGGGGATCCGCCTGAGGATCCTTTTTGGCAGAAAGTCTGACAAAGGAAAGTCCTTGCAGAGCCTGGTAATAATCCCGATAGGTTCTGCAGTTCACCAATCCCCGGACAGCATCCAAATCTGCCTCCAGCTGGGGAAGATAGACCGAGGGTCCCCCCGCTCCCTGGGCGGTAGCCAGATTCTGCTCCGCCATGGGCAAAAGCCCAGCCACCAGCCGCCCGGCCTCCGTCTCCAGGGCATGAATCCAGTCGGCTTGCAGGAGTTCCTCCTCCGTCTCCACCCGGTAGGCATCCAGACTCCGCTGCAGCCATTCCCCGGGCCAGGGATCGCTGATGGCAAATTCATAGACCCGCAGGATCAGGTCCTCCAGCCGCCCGTCTGTCTTACCCGGGGCATAGGCCTCCGCAAAGGAGAAAAAATCCTCCCTGCCCTGGCTGTACTCCTCCTCGATGAGCCCCCCCAATACATCCCTTTTCAGGAGCTTCAGCTCCCCTTCGTCGGCGATGCGGTAAGAGGGATCCAGATCAATCTGATGAAAATAATTCTGGATCACATAGGTGCAAAAGCCGTGGATGGTGCTGATCTGGGCATGATGGAGGAGGACTCCCTGCCGCTGCAAATGCTCATTCTCCGGATCCGCCCGAAGCTTTTCCTCCAGGGCTCTTCCGATTCGTTCCTTCATCTCTCCAGCCGCTGCCCGGGTGAAGGTCACCACCAGCAATCGATCGATGTCCATGGGATGAAGGGGATCCGTCACCCGGGACAGGATGCGCTCCACCAGCACCGCCGTCTTACCGGAGCCCGCCGCCGCACTCACCAGGATATTGCAATCTCGCAAGGATATGACTTCTTCTTGTTCTTTGGTCCAGTTCACCTCCGCTTCTCCTCCCTTCCCTGTATTTTCCTGCCCCTGCCGGAATCCCTATTCTCTGTCTGACCTGCCTCCTGATCTGGGCTTTCCCTGGCAAGCCCCAGATCCCTTCGCATGGCATCCAGCAGTTCTGCCTCGGAGGTCTTCTTCCGTCTTCGATAAGCGAATCCCGGGATCTTTTCATCGAAGCCGCAGACTCCCCGATAGGGGCAATATTGGCAGCTCTCCTGGCTGTCCGTCCAAAGGGGGGCGATGGAGGTATCCCCCTCCATCATTTGCTGACCCAGCCGGCGGATCTTCCAATCCGTATACTTACCGATCAGCTGAAAATCCGCCTTCCCTGCCGCCCGGGAGTAGGCGGTCAGCTTGCCCTCCCTGGTGATTCCCACCGGGATGACGCTGGAAGTGGTCTTAGGCTCCAGTCCCTGATCCAGCAAAGCCAGAATCTCCCCCTCTTCCCGGGAGAGACCATCCAATCGCAGCTCCCGCAGAATAGCCTCCGGATCCCTTCCCGCCTTGACAGAGGACACCGTGATATAGGGATCCTTGATGTGGTAATAATAGACTCCCGCAGGCTCCACCACCTGATCCGGGTGCTTCTTCCGAGTCATCTCCAGGGCTGCATTCAGGTAAAGCGCCAGCTGCAGCTGGGTTCCCTCATAGAACTGCAGCAGATCCAGGCTGACACTTCCCGTTTTGTAATCAATCACCTTCACATAGAGCTTCTCCGGCGTCTGACACAGATCCAGACGATCGATACGGCCCCGCAGCTGAAGGCTCTCCTCCCCGGACAGACTGATATGAGCCGCCTGGAGCTCTTCCCCTCCCCAAAAGGCAATCTCTGCTCCCCCCGGGGTGAAGCGGCCTCGGCGAATCTGCTCCTGGAGTGCCCATACGGTACATTGAAGCAGGCTTTGTACCCTCTTGATCTGACCTTCGTTGCGATGACTGCTGTGGAGAATGGTATTGCCATAATCATGGACCACTTCCTCCAGAGCCTGGTCTGCCAGCGAAACCCGCTGATCCTCCTCCAGCTCCCCCCATTGATAGCCCTGCCGGGTCAGGTTGCGGTAAAAGCGGTCCAAAGCGGCATGCATAACATTCCCCAGGTCAGCTGCATTGAACTCATAACGCTCCCTCTCCTGCAGCTTCAGGCCATATTGCAGAAAATGGGCGAAGGCACAGGAGGCGAACTTCTCCAGCCGGGTGGCAGAATTGGTCAATACCTTGCCATAGACTGCCTGGGCTGCCGCCCTGCCTATGCCGGTTTGAGGGTTTTCATAAAAAGCTGCCTGCAAGAGCCAAGTCAGTTCCCTCCTGCCTTCCGGGCTGAGCTGACGCCAGCGACAGAGCTCCAGGAATTCCCCAGTCGGCTCCTGATTCCTCACCTGACGAAGGCCCTGCAGCAGAAGCTTCCTCTCTCCCATGGGGGTCTCCAGCCCCTTTGTCCAGTCTCTTTCCCCGCCTGGCTGGCCGATAGACAAGCCCGGGAACATCCGCTGCATCATGGCAACCAGATAGGCAGGACCTCTGGCATTGCCTCCGGCATCCGTCTTGCTGTAGGACAGATACAAGAGGTCGGAGGGCTTTGTCAGACTCAGATAGAGATAAAACCGCTGCCGATACATCTCCTCCCGGGCCGTGGGAGCCAGCTCTGCCGACTGGCTTTTCAGATATTCCCGATCCGGTTCCGAGAGAATCCCCCCCTTGTCCACCGGTTTGGGGATGATGGTCTCATTGACTCCCACCAGGAAGAGAACCTTGATATTCTTCAGCCGGGTTCTCTCCATATCCCCCACCAGCACCTGGTCAATGCCCGGGGGGATCAGGCCCACCTGGGTCTCCTCCAGTCCTGCCTCCAGCAGCTGCTGGTAGGCGGACATGGGGGTGGGCTCCTGCCCCAAGACCTCCACCAGCTTGTCCAACAGGCCCATCAGCTTGCCATAGATCTGGCTGTATTCCTTCTCCAGGGCAGCCCGCCCCTCCTGATGAAAGCGATTCTCATAAGCCTTCAGCTTCTTCTGCATCTGCCCCTGCACCAGAAGCTGATACAGAACCTCTGTCCTGCGGCCTGCCGTAGCCCTCCGATCCCTCATTCCCTCTACATAGGCGGACAGGCTGTCGCAAAAGCGTCGGCGCAGGTCATTGAGAGACTCCAGCTCCTCCGGATCCAGACTGCGGGGAACCCGTACCCACCGCTCCTGATACTGCTTCCAGCCTCGGATCCCCAGGGCCAGGACGTAGTTCTCCATCCGGTCAATCTCATCCCCGGTAAAATCCGTCAGGCCGGAGCGCAGATAGCGAAAGACACTGTCATAGGAAAAATTCTTCACCACCAGCTCCAGAGCAGCCCGTACATACTCCACCAAAGGACTCCCTGACACCCCATGCTTTTGGTCAATAAAATAAGGGATCCCTGCCTCCTCCAACAGGGTCTGCGCCTCCCGTCCGTAGGTCTCCAGATCCCCTGTCACGATGGCAAAATCCCGATAGCGATAGCCCTTTTGACGCACCAGGCGCAGGATAACCTCTGCCGCATGGGTCAGCTCCCCCTGGGGATTCTCCTCCTCATAGAGGAAGAGGGAATCCTGGTCTTTGCCATAGCTGGCACTGCCATAGCGAAAGAGATGCTCCTCCAGGAATCGTAAGGCATCATTTTTCGCAAAACGGCTGCCGGGGCCGGCCCCTATCCACAGGGATTCCTCCACCTTCCTTCCCCTTTGATGGGCCATGTCCCTTAATTGGCGGATCATTTGATGGCTCATATAGAAGAGGCGGTGGGCATCCATCCTGCCGGTCAGGCCCTCCCTTTGATCCAGGGTCACACATACATAGATTTTCTCACACAGGCCGCACATTTCCTGCAAAACCTTATTTTGCACCGGGGTAAAGCCGGTAAAGCCGTCCACCACCAGGATGCTGCCCTTGAGAAGCTGGGAACGGCCCAGGACGGTGCAGAGGATCGCCGGCACCTCCTCCGCCGTCAGATAACGTTCCTTCAGATAGTCGGAAAAGCCCCGGTAAATGGTCTTCACATCCTCCAGCTTCCAGGCCAGGAGACGGCGATTCTCCTGACTGGGCAGCCATTTGTCCAGATCCTCCGGCTCCACCTGATATTGCATCAGCTCCGACACCAGGGACTTCATCTGGGAGATCGTTCCCGGCCTTCTCAGGGCGGAGCCCAGCACCTTCAGCTTCTTTCTCTGCTCCCAGGCTACCTTCTGTAAGACCAGGCTCTTGCCCGTCTCCTCCAGAATCGGCCGGGTATCCCCCCCCACTTCCCCGAACACCCGGTAAGCCAGACGGTTAAAGCTCAGGACATCTATATTCAGAAGAGTCTTCCTGGGATGCAGAGACAGAAGCTCCCGCTCCGTCTGCAGGGTATCCTGATCCGGAACCAGAAAGACATATCTTTTCTCCGGATATTTCATGGATTCCCGGATGATTCTTTCATAGATATAATGTGATTTTCCGCAGCCGCTGCTGCCGGCTATAAATTGCAGGGACATAAGAGCCTCCTTCCTTACTTTCTCCTGACCAGACACCTTTTTCGGAAGAAGGAAATGCCATAACACAAAACCTGGTCATAATCATCTTCGTATTCCTTCGCATACATCCGGTCATCCATCTGCTGCAGGGCAGCTTGGCAATCCCTCTCCATGGCCTCCAGCTTGCGCGAATACTTCGCCTCGAAGATGGCCACCCGGCTCTCTTGCGAGTCATATACAATCACATCGCTGCGTCCCTCCCCATGCTCCCTGTTGGATTCCACCATATATCCGGCTCCCGCAAATATCCCGGCAAGAAATGCGTGGTAAAAGTCTTCCTTATAGTCATGATAGCTAATGGTCTTGCGCAGGAGTCGATTCATTTCCTGGGTCAGCATCTCGCTGTCGGAATTCCAGACCGCGGCAAACAAGGATTGACGATTCCAGCTTCTGGCACTCTCCCTAAACCAGCTCATAATAGTAGTCTCAAAGATTTCCCGGATTTCCTCATTGGGAATACGTAACTCACACATTCCCCCGGACAAACCTCTCTCCTCTCCTTCCCTGTGTCCTTCCGGACAAACTCGGGTCAGGTATCCTGTCAGATAGAGGATACTCCAGAGATTCTCCTCCGAGGCATGTAAATAATCATAGGTTAGGTTCTCGTCAATCCGTTGCAGGATACTTTTTCCCTTTAGAAGCCACTCCAGCTTCTGAGTGATGGCAGAGCCGGAATGCTCAATAAAAGATCGAATAATGGCATTATCACTGGTATTCTTCCAATAAGCAGCAGGCTGTGCATAAGGATCCACCTGCAGATCCCTTAAATAATTCATGACATCCCAGGGACAATACACCTCGCTGTCTCCGAAATGATACCCATCGTACCAGTTCTTGATGGACTTCCCATATCTCGTCGCATCCGCATCCTTCAGAAGCTGATCCACGTCTGCCTGGGTGAAGCCGAAATATTCATCCAAATGGGCATTCACAATCCCATCTGAGACAAAATTGTTGGTTCCGGTGAAAATACTCTCCTTGGCAATTCGCAGACAGCCGGTAATTACGGCGAAATGCAGGCAGGCATTGTCCTTTAAAGGCTGCAGGATTCCCTTCATGACATCCAGCATTTCCTGATAATAACCGTGGCTGGTGGCCTTGGCCACCGGAACATCATATTCATCCATGAGAAGGATCACCGGTTTTCCATAATGAGCATACAGAGCTCGCAGCAGGGTATGAAGACTCTTCTTGACCTCTGTCGGATTCCCCTCTGTATGAACCAAATGGCTCAGCAGCTCCCTGTCATAGGAGGTAACCCTTTCGCTGTCCAGAAGATACGAATGTTCCACGCACAGTTCTGCAAGAACGGCACACAGCATTCCGTAGGCAGCAGAAAAATCCAACCCCTCCACCTCCCGAAAGGACAGAAAAAGGGTAGGAAATTGATTCATCCACGCTGTGCACAAGGTTCTATTTCCTGCAATTTTCAGATTGGCAAATAAGTCCCTGCTGTCCTTTCGGATATCAAAAAACTCCGCCAGCATATTCATGGCCAGAGTCTTCCCAAACCGGCGGGGACGGGTGATCAAAGTGACAGCAGCCGGTTCTCCAGCCAGCAATTCCCCAATCAAGCCGCTTTTATCCACATAATAGTAGCCATTTTCCTGAATTCTTCTGAAATCGGAGATTCCGACGGGAATAGTGATTCGTCTCATAGGCTGACCCCCTCCTTGGGACATAATTCTCTCAGGCAGCACCTCTGACAATGAGGTCTGGTTCGCGCAGTACAGACCTCTCTGCCGTGGAGAACCAGCCGATGGCAGAAATCATTGCCCTCCTCTGGGGGGATCAGCTTCCACAGAGCCATCTCCACCTTCCTGGGATCCTTAATTCCCTCCACTAAGCCCATGCGATTCACCAGGCGAATGCAATGGGTATCCGTCACAATCGCCGGTTTGCCAAAGACATCCCCCAAGATCAGATTCGCGCTCTTACGGCCCACACCCGGGAGCTTCAAGAGTTCCTCCATGGTATCCGGCACTCTGCCTCCATATTGATCCCGCAGAGTCTTCATGCAGGCACTGATGTCCCTGGCCTTACTCCTTCCCAGGCCACAGGGCCGCACCATCTCCTCAATCTCCTCCACCGGAGCCGCAGCCAGAGCTGCCAGATCCGGAAAGCGCTCATAGAGCTTCTCCACCACCACATTCACCCTGGCATCCGTACATTGAGCCGCCAGACGTACGCTGACCAGCAGCTTCCAGGCCTGGTCATATTCCAGACTGCATGCGGCATCCGGATATTCCCTCTTCAATTTCTCTATGATCCACAAGGCCAGCTCCTGTCTTTCCATTGCCCTTCCTCTCTCCTGCTGCCTGCAGGGCATGTAGCCCCCACCTTCTTTTCTGTAGTCTATCATACCCTACCGGCAGAAAAAACTCAACTGGAGATGAGCTGTGGTTCCTCATAGATCTATCGTCAAATGTCTACTGTCTTTTCTTTCCTATAAAATCAACCTTCATGTCAATGCTTCCTGCTCTTTCGATAATCCTTCAGACTGCCGTAGAAATGGATGCCCCGGGTGAAGAAGCTTGCTCCCAGCCGAGCCAGGACATAGACAGTCAGGAGCAGAATTCCCAGGCTAATCAGAAGCTGACAGCCATCCGCATACCCATAGACGTAGCGAAGGAAGATCAGGGAGGGGGAAGTAAAGGGGACAAAGGAGGCAATTTGAATCACCAGAGAATCTCCGGAAGCAGCCATTATTCCGATAAAATACTGGAGCAAGGCCAAATAAGCCAGGGGAACGTTGATCCCCATGCAATCCTCACTTCGGTTCACCACCGACACCAGGCTGGTATTCAAAAGGGCATAAATGAAATATCCCAGAACTAACAGCAGCAGATAGAGAGCCAGGTTTGCCGGACCGAGCAGGGAAAAATCTGCCCCCTGCGAGGGCATCAGCCCCTGCAGTTCAATACCCAAGACCTCCTTCACGCAGAAAACGACCCCCATAACCATACCCAGCTGTAGCACCGGCCCCAGGCAATAGGCCGCATTAATACCCAGATACAGGGGCACAGGCCGAACTGAGGTGGTAAATATCTCCATAATCCGGTTGGTCTTCAGGAAGGCAATCTCCCCAGATGCTGAATTCGAATACAAGATGATAAATAAAACCATGATAAGGAAAAGCACCATGGTCAGGATCTGAGCCTGTGTGTCCTCCTCTTCCTGGGTATAGCTGATCTCTATTCCCTGGTCTGCCTCTTCCAGCATCCTTCTTTGCTCCTGGGTCAGATCCATCTTCGCCATACTTTGATTTTTCATCCAGGCTGACAGGCTGCTGCTCAGGAGCTGGATCCCCTCCCGATCCTCGGAGGCATCTCCTAAAACCGTCAGGCACAATCGGTCCTTTTCCTCCAGCAGGAGAAGGATTTCTCCCTCCTTCTCTGCTCTTTTTTCCAATTCCTTCACATCCTGGGAATTATCCAACATAGACAGATCCAGCTCCATATAGGCTTCCAAGCCCGTCAGCAAATCTTCGTCCTTCCAAGCTTCCGCCAGACCCTCCGTCCGATCAATCAGGTAGAATACCGGCCGGTGGGAACTGTCCAAAAATCTTCCGGCGAAGACTAAGGCCAGGGATGCAGCGGCAGCCAGGAGCAGGGTTATGATCCAAAATCCCTTCGATCTCACTTGTTTTCGCAAATAAAAAGAAAAAATATGAGCAAAATCCTTCATTTCGCCACCTCCTGCCCGGAATCTCCCACCAGGGAAATAAAAGTTTCCTGCAGACTCATTTTCCTCCGCCCGATATCCTCGATTTCCGGCTCCCGATCCAGAATCAGATCCAGTTTCTCCCGAAAATCTTCTTTCTTTTCCAGGAGAATCCGGTATTCATAGGGTCCGCATTTCTCCGCCTCCGGCAGGGAAATCTTTTCCTTTGGGGTGGTAAAGTAAATATAATCCTTGGCATAGCGCTTCTGTAATTCAAAGATGGAGCCGGAGAAAAGGGCATTTCCCCTGTCTATGATGCAGATATCCTCACAGATGCCCTCCACCAGCCCCAGCTGGTGGCTGGAAATCAGAATACAGATTTCCTTCTTTTTCAATTCTTGTAAGATCTCCAAAAAAAGCTGCATATTCACCGGATCCAGACCGGAAAAAGGCTCATCCAGAATCAGAAGCTGGGGGGAATGAATCAGAGCCGCAATCATCTGTATCTTCTGCTGATTCCCCTTGGACAGGCTTTCCAGGGTCTTATTCTTATATTCGCTGATTCCGAACCGGTCCAGCCAATCATCCGCTGCTTTTCTGGCTCTTTCCTTGTCCACACCCTTCAGCCTGGCTAAGAACAAAAGCTGGGTATAGATATTTTCCTTCAGAAAGAGCCCCCTCTCCTCCGGAAGATAACCGATCTTGCTAAAATCTCTCTTCCATTCCTTTCCATCTGTCTCTATCTTCCCCTGGTCTGCCTTCAGAATTCCCAGCAGGCAGCGGATACTGGTAGACTTCCCGGAACCATTCTTTCCGCACAGAGCTGTGATTCTTCCCCGATCCAGACGGAAGGAAATATGGTTCACCGCGCACAGATCTCCATAATATTTCGTAAGCTTTCTGACTGTAAGACTTTGCATCCTGCACTTCCCCTCTTCCCTGTCTTCTATTGACTTTCTACATGCTTTCTATCTGTTTTCTATCTTGTTTTCTATCCGATCACGATCTGTCTCCATCCAGCAACAGCAAGAGCTTCCAGCATCCGCTCATAGTCCCTGTGGATCAGCCCTCCGTAATATTGGTTTGGGTGTCAAAACACCAAAACCAATATTATGGAGGGATTACAAGTTCATCTTACACATTCTGTGAAAAATCCTCTATCTCACTCAAGTAAAGGGTGTGTAATCTACCCTGAAAGCCCCAGACGGCGGATGCACAGATGGGCAAGCTTGCTTGCACAGCTGCGCAGACATCGGACGGGCAAGACGGTATCGACAAGTAGCCCGATAGGGCGGATTGTTGATACCGGCGGCGACTGCGAGAGCACGTCAGTGCAAAGCAGCTGGCTTTCATACCTGGTGGTGGCGGCGACGCGGAGCTAGTCCCGTTAGGGGCTTGCAGAAAACTGGTATGCTTATTATTTGCAAAACTGGCTATTTCAATCAGTCCACCTTTCCTGTACACTGAGCCCATCAATCAGGAAAGGTGGTATATTTCATGAAAAACAATCTCAATCGTCTGGTTCTGACAGCCCTCTTTGCAGCCCTGTGCTGTGTGGCAACCATGTCTATACGTATCCCAACCCCCGGAACAGGTGGCTATATCCATCCCGGCGATGCCCTGGTGATTCTCTCCGGCGTCTTCCTGGGACCCGCCTGGGGTCTGCTGGCCGGTGGCATAGGCTCTGCCCTGGCTGACCTCCTGGGGGGATATATGATCTACGTGCCCATCACCTTTGCCATCAAGGGACTGGTGGCCTTGATCAGCGGCCTGATCTTCTCCAGGGCCAGGGACTCCAAAAGGAGCCGTACCCTCTGTGTCAGCCTGGGAGGCCTCACCGATATTGTCCTGGTGGCAGGTGGCTACTATGCCTGTGAGAGCCTCCTCTACGGCGCCGCAGGGGCTCTGGCCAGCGTCCCCGCCAATCTGATCCAGGGAGTCAGCGGCCTGGTGATCGCCCTGGTTCTCTATCCGGCTCTGGCCGCCGTTCCCCAGCTGCGTCGCCTGCGCTTTCCCCTGGGACAGAGCTAAGTCTGCGACGAAAAAAAGCCCATCCGCTTCTGACGCATCAGCGGATGGGCTTTGGTAGGGGAAACTTGCGGAGACTTGCAATTGCTCCTGGATCAACAAAAAAACACCGTCCCCGGTGCTCCATGTCACCAAAAACAGTGTTTTCGAGTGCGCCTTCAGGGACTCGAACCCTGGACAAATAGATTAAGAGTCTACTGCTCTACCAAC
>CAVLCU010000066.1:0-14031 GCA_963661545.1 Lachnospiraceae bacterium
CCACCGATGCAATGGCTGCCAAAACTGTGGATATTTTTGAAAAGGCTGTCAACGTCTGAAAAAACCGTTGACAAACCGTTGACAAAACACAGGTTTTTAGTGGTATCAAGTCAAAAAAGTTCGCTTATTTACTGCATAGTTGGCAAAAAGTTTCTATATGGAGGTTCCCTTGAGATTGACCATGCCATATTCCGTCACCAGATATTGGACATTGGCCCGAGTACAGGTCACAACGCCTCCCGGCGTAAGGGTGGGTCTAATCCGAGAGCTTATGGAACCATCCTTATTCTTCACCGTAGAAGAGCAGCAGATAAAGCTTTTGCCCCCCTTGGATTGATAGGCTCCCAGGACAAAGTCCAGCTGGCCTCCTGCTCCGCTGATATGGCGGGTTCCTGCCGTCTCTGAGGCCACCTGGCCAAACAGATCCACCTCCACTGCGTTATTAATAGACATAAAATTGTCCAGATCTGAAATAATCCTGGTGTCATTGACATAGTCCACCGGAGCGGCCATCATTTCTTGATTTTCATCAATATAGTCATATAATTTCCTCGAACCTGCAGCAAAGGTATATACCTGCAGCCCCCTATCATGTACCTTACGGGCTCCCGTGATCTTTCCTGCCAGGGCAATATCCACAAAGGCGTCCACATACATCTCCGTATGTACCCCCAGATCCTTGAGATCACTCTGGGCAATCAAGGAACCCACGGCATTGGGCATGCCGCCGATGCCCAGCTGCAGACAGGCTCCATCCGGAATCTCCGGAACGATCAGATTGGCCACAGCCTGATCTACCTTTGACACCTTGCCTGCGCCCATTTCAGCAATCTGCGGATCATCCCCCTCCACCACCATGTCTACCTGGTCGATATGAATATTTACCTCATGGCCATAACAGGTGGGCATATTTTCATTGACCTCTACGATGATGGTATCCGCACATTCAATAGCCGCCGACAGCTGGGAGGCATTCAGGCCAAAATTAAAATATCCATGCTTATCCATGGGCGTCACCTGGAGCATCAAAACATCCAAATGCTTGATATTATTGCGATAGTAACTCGGCATTTCCGAATAACGCAGCACATTATAATAACCAAATCCCTGGTCTATGAACTTACGCTCGATGCCGGAAGTATGCCAGGAATTCCAATTGATCCGATCCACCGCATCCGGCACCTGGGTCACAGCCGGTGGCCACAGGGCAATCCCGCCCCGAAAATTCAGATGGTCTAACTTGGGCTCCGCTTTTAATCGGTCTGCCAATGCCCGATCCAGGGCATCCGGATGACTGGTGCAAAAGCCATAATCAATCCACATACCGGATTGAATCACCTTCACCGCTTCTTGAGCCGTAACATGCTTTTGGTCATATTGTTCCTTGTAACCCATTTCCTCTTCCTCCCTCAGGAGCTCCTATGAAAGCCCCGCCTTTCCTTTTAAAGACAGCCTGCAGCAAACAAGTCTGCTGCAGGCTGAATCTACCCCCTTTGCCTTCTCATCCCGAATTCAGGACTCTTCTATACTCTTCTATACTCTTCTATACTCTTCTATACACTTTTATACATCTTCTGTCCGATTATGCCCGGCTCTTCTTGATCTCCTCAATGAGAATGGGAATCACGACCTTCAGGTCCCCCACCACGCTATAATCTGCCACATCGAAAATAGGAGCCTCCGGATCCTTATTGATGGCTACGATAGTATCAGAACCGCTCATTCCTGCCAGATGCTGAATGGCCCCGGAGATCCCACAAGCGATATAAAGCTTGGGGCCTACGGTCTTGCCGGTCTGACCTACCTGGTGGGCATGGGGGATCCAGCCGGAATCCACAGCTGCCCGGGAAGCTCCTACTACGCCTCCCAGCAGAGTGGCCAATTCCTCCAGGGGAGCAAATCCCTCCGGACCGCCTACTCCCCGGCCGCCGGATACGATAATATCTGCGCCCTCCAGATCCACATTGCCTGCTCCGGTCTCCTGCAGGATCTCAATGATCCGGGTTCGAATCTTGTCTGCCTCTATATGGATATCCTCGCGAATCACCTCAGCCTTTCCTGCTTCCTTCTTTTCCCCCTTCTTGAAGACGCCGGGACGTACCGTACCGATCTGGGGTCTGTGATTGGGGCATTGAATGGTAGCCATCAGATTGCCCCCGAAGGCCGGACGTGTCCAGGCCATGTTGCCGCTTTCTTCATCCACATCCAGGGCAGTACAATCTGCCGTCAGGCCCGTCTGCAGACGGCAGGAAACTCTGGGACCCAAGTCGCGTCCTACATTCGTAGCGCCGATCATCAAGGTGGTGGGACCGTATTTCTCTACCAGGGTGCAGATGGCTGTCGCATAAGCATCCGTTGTATACTGGGTATACTCCTGACCCTCTACCACGATTACCTTGTCTGCGCCGTAGGCACTGGCCTCCCCTATGGCGTCCTCCAACTGATTCCCGATAATCAGGGCCACCAGCTTGCCTCCTTGTTTATCCGCAAGACGTCTGCCCGGATTCAGTAATTCCAGCCCTACGTTCCTTGCCTTTCCCTGCTCGTCTGTTTCTACAAATACCCATAAATCCTGATTCTTTGCTTCCATATCTATCCTCCGATCTCTCTAATCCGTCCTTTATTTTACTCCCATCCAGGAGGAGATGACCATCTTCTGTACCTCTGAGGTTCCTTCATAAATCTCCGTAATCTTGGCATCTCTCATCATACGCTCCATGGGATATTCCTTGATATAACCATAACCGCCGAAGAGCTGCAGGCACCTGCGGGTCACGTCGCTGGCTGTCTCGGATGCCACCAGCTTGGCCATGGCTGCCAGATGACTATAGGGCTCATGCTGATCCTTGGCATGGGCGGCCTGATAAACCAGCAATCTGGCTGCTTCCGTCATGGCCTGCATGGAGGCAAGCTCAAACTGGGTATTCTGGAACTTGGACAGGGGTCTGCCAAACTGCTGTCTGGTCTTCACATATTCCACCGTCTCATCAATAGCCCCCTGGGCGATACCCAGAGCCTGGGCTGCAATACCGATCCGACCGCCGTCCAGGGTCATCATAGCAATCTTAAAGCCCTTTCCTTCCTCACCCAGGAGGTTCTCCGCCGGTACAATACAGTCTTCAAATACCAGCTCGCAGGTAGAAGATGCCCGGATTCCCATCTTATCTTCATGCTTTCCTATAGAGAATCCCTGGTAACCCTTTTCTACAATAAATGCGGATATCCCCCTGGTTCCGGCTTCTTTATCGGTCATGGCGAAGATGACATAGACTTCTGCCGGTCCCGCATTGGTAATAAAGATTTTGCTGCCGTTCAGCACATAGTGATCCCCATCCTTCACTGCCACTGTTTTCTGACCGGAAGCATCCGTACCTGCCCCGGGCTCTGTCAGCCCGAAGGCACCCAGCTTCTGACCGGAGGCCAGGGGAATCAGATACTTCTGCTTCTGTTCCTCTGTGCCAAACATATAGATGGGAGTGGCACACAGGGATGTATGGGCAGAAACGATAACCCCCGTAGAGGCGCAGACCTTGGAAATCTCTTCTACACACTGGGCATAGGACAGATTGTCCATATCAGCTCCCCCATAGGACTCGGGAAAGGGAATTCCCAACAAGCCCATCTCCGCCATAGCCGCCACCGTTTCCTCCGGAAACCGTTCTGTCTTGTCAATCTCCGCTGCCAAAGGCTTTACCTTCTTCTGGGCGAAATCTCTGTACATCTCAATCAACTCTGCGTGGGCATCATCTATAAAAATACTCATACCTATCCTTACCTCCCATTCTACACGCGCAGCTCTTCTTGAACTGCCACTCTACTCTACACACAAACCACTCACCACTACCCTCTAACCACTCACCACTAGCCACTAACCACTGCCTCACCCCTCTAACCACTAGCCACTAACCACTAACCACTGCCTCTAACCACTGCCCTTTCATCAAATCATCCCAGCGCCGCTAAGCATAGCATACAGCTTTCTGCCGGAGTCCTCTGGGGTTTCTTCCTGGATCTTGATTCCTCCCTGCTTACGAGGCGGGGTAAAGGATTTCTTCACCTTGGTGGGGGATCCCTTCAGGCCGATTTTTTCCCGATCTACCGGAATATCCTCCACCGTCAGGGTGGGAATCTCCACCTTGTTGGCTTTCATCTTAGACTTGATAGTGGGGAAGCGGGGATCGAAGGCCGGTTTGGTCACAGTCACCACGCAGGGCATCCTGGCACCTACCACCTGATATCCGTCTGTTGTCTCCTTCTTCACGATCATCTCATCCCCTTCCGGATGAGCCTCCACCGCATAGGTCACCTGGGGATAATCCAGATGCTCTGCGATCTCCGGTCCCACCTGGGCGGTATCGCCGTCAATGGCCTGTTTTCCGCAAAGGATCAGATCAAATTTTCCTTCTGTCTCTTCCAGCTTTTGGATGGCACAGGTCAGCGTATAGCTGGTAGCCAGGGTATCGGCTCCCCCGAAAGCTCTGTCACTGACCAGGTAAGCAGCATCTCCGCCCACGGCAAGGCCTTCCTTCAAGGCTTCCTTGGCCTGCTGGGGACCCATGGACAGGAGAACGATCCTAGTCTGGGGATCGGCATCCTTAATCCTGGCTGCAATCTCCAAAGCATAAGCGTCAAAGGGATTCACAATACTGGGAACTCCTGCCCGCATCAATGTATTTGTCTCCGGATTAATCTTAATCTCTGTGGTATCCGGAACCTGTTTGATACATACTAAAATTTTCATACCTTTTACCTCTTCTTTCTTGATATACTTATACTTTCCTATAGAGAATCCGTCCCCTCTTTACCTGAATCTCCAGCTTTTTGCTGTCTGTCAGGTATTCCAGCCCACTTCTAAGGATCCGCTCCGCCATTCTGGCATGGGAAGGATTCTTTACCTTCCAATGCTGCCGGGGAATGACCTGCTCCAAGGCCTCCTCCAGGAAAAACTGGCTGTCCAGAAGCTCCCACATCTCCTGCAGGATCCCCTGATAAAGCCGGATATTGGCCTCCGCCAGCCCTTCCAGCTCCCGGACAGGTCCGCCGTGCGCCAGGATCCAGGCCTGAGCCGGTATCTGGCTGATCTCCTTCATCGTCTGAAAGGCCAACTGCCAATCCAGCATATAGGCCAGGGATTGATCTGCCAGAATCTCCTTGCCCATCAGGGCATCTCCCACATACAGAACCCCGTCCTGGGTTCGATAACCCACATGGCTGGCTGCATGCCCCGGCAGGGGAAACTGCCAAAAGGTGATCCCCTCCAGACAAAACTGTCTCTCCCAGGGAAAGAGCAAGCGGTCTGCCTGACAGACCATATAACCCACCTTTCGCTGAATCTCCTCCGCCGTGCTGGAATAAAAGCAGGTCTTCAGGCTGGTGGCGTCCTTTACACTTCCGGCATCCATAGCCGTCATCACCAGCTTGGCTCCCATTTCTTCTTGCAGCAGCCGGTGATTGCCCATATGATCAAAATGGGCATGACTGGTCAGGACGGCCAGGATATGAATCCCTTCCCGATTCAGATATTCCATCAGCTGACTTCCCTCATAGCTGAGTCCGGAATCCATCAGGATCCACTCTCTGTCACTGACCCGATAGACAGGCAGACTGTTGGAATCCATATGCAGACATCCGGTTCTCCCCCTGATCTCTTGGTAGTCTATCATCTTCCTCCTCCAGCCTTTCCCTGGCAATCTGCCTCAGTTTGTACTTCTGAATCTTTCCGTTGGTGGTACGGGGCCAGCAGGAGCTGGATTCAAAGAAAAATCGGTGGGGCACCTGGAAGGGCGCCAGATTTTTCCTGCACCATTCCCGAATGGTCTCCTGGCTCTCCTGCCCCCCCTGACCATTATCGATAAAAGCCACACCGATCCAGCCCAGCTTGGGATCCGGAACTCCCACGGTTTCCACGGCCTCCACCCCCGGGCACCTCTGGATTACCCGATCCAGAAACTGAGGGGAAACATTTTCCCCGTTAATTTTGTAGATGTCATTGCACCTTCCCAGCAAACGCAGATAGCCATTTTCCTCAAAATAACCGATATCACCTGTCCGAAACCAGCCCTCCGGGGTAAAAGCCCGCTCTGTGGCTTTCGGATCCCGGTAATAGCCCTTGGTCACCACCGGTCCCTTGCAGATCAATTCCCCGAATTCCCTGGCAGCCGCCTCTTTGCCGTCTGCCAATACCACCCGATAGGAAATGAGCTTATTCTCCCATTTGGGGACCCCCGCAGGCCCTCCCTCCAGAATCTTTCCTACATAATCTACCGTGGTTTCCAGGGAATCCCTGGGATCCGTCTGCAGGGAAGCCCCGCAGACCTCCGTCATGCCATATCCGGTAATGACTTCTCGGTTGGGAAATCTCTCCCGGATCTCCCTCCAGAGATTCTTAGGGCAGGCACTGGCCGAGCAATAGATAGCCTTCAGCTTTCCCAGGTCTGTCTTTTCCAGATTCGGTGATTCCAGCAATTTCTGCATAATGAAGGGAACACTGAGGATATCATTGACTCCTGTTGCCTCCATCTGGCCAAGAGCTGTCTCCGCCTGAAACTTATCCCGCAGGGTCACCAGGCTTCCCTCCATGATGACTGCACACAGGAGACCTTCTACATATCCATAGACATGATAGAGAGGAATGGGAACATAGAATCTCCAGCCAAATTCCAGCCCCCGGTTCAGGCAGGATGCGAAAGCTGCCCGCAGCAACCCGGAATGGGTCAGCATGACTCCTTTGGGATTGCCCGTACTGCCCGAGGTAAAAATAATGTCACACAAGGCCTCCCCCCGCCCTGGCTGGAGGCTGCTGTCAGCCGACCCCGACTTCGCCTGTGGATTCCTGCCCACCTCCCGCAATTCCTCCCAGGCCATAATTTTGACAGGGAGATCTTCCAGGCCATGGGACAGATCCTGCCGGTCCGTGACCAAGAGCCGGGCTTTCGTCCTTTCCAGGATATAGCGGATCTCCCCGATCCCACACTGGCGGTTGATGGGAACCTTGACGGCTCCCAACCTGGCTGCCCCGAAGGTAAATGCGGCAAATTCCACCCGATTTCCCATCAATATCGCTACCGGCTCCCCAGGCCTGACCCCCAGAGTCCTCATGGCCTCTGCCGACTCACGAGCCATGTGCCCCACTTGCCCGTAACTATAGGAAAGGGCATCGTCTATGTAGAAGATTTCCTGGGAACATGCTTTCTCCGTTCTTTCAAACCACTCCCAGATCGTCAGGTTCTCCCACCTGGGATACCTGCCTAAGATTCTCCCCCGCCGTTCCTCTAGTGTCATAGCTTCCGCTCCTTCTTGTCCCGGTGACAGCCATGCTCTTGCTTACAGGATGCCCAGCTTCTCTGCCTCAAACTTCAATTCATCCCTAAAATTGGGATGGGCAATCCCGATCAGGGCCAGGGCTCTCTGCCTCTCTGTCTTATATTTCAGATCAGCTATCCCATACTCCGTAATGACATATTGAATATCATAGCGGGAGACGGTGGTTATATTGCCCGAGGCAAAGTAAGGAATGATCTTGGACACCGTATCATTCTTGGCGGTAGAGTTCAAAGCCAGAATAGACTTGCCCCCCTTTGACAGCTGAGCTCCCCGCACATGATCCAGCTGACCGCCGATGCCGCTATATTCCTTGCCGCCGATACTCTCGGAATTGGCCTGACCCTTCAGATCCACCTCCAGGCAGGCATTGATGGAGACCTGCTTGTAATTCTGGCCCACCACATAGGGATCATTGACATAATCCACCGGATATACGGCAAACATGGGATTATGGTCAATATAACGATAGAATTGATCCGAGCCCGCCGCCTGGGCTCCGATGCAGACCCCCGGATGCAAGGTTTTCTTGCTATTATTGATGACACCAGCCTTCACCAGATCCATCATAGCCTCTGTCAGGGTCTCTGAATGGACTCCCAGATCATGCTTATCCATAAGATTTCTGGCGATGGCATCCGGCAAAGCACCGATTCCCAGCTGAATCGTCGAACCATCCTCGATTAGTTCCGCCACATAATCTGCTATTTTCTGGGTTTTGGCATCCACCTGCATGCCTCCGATGGTATAGAGGTCTGTGGCAGCAGGCACAATATAGTCTATGTCATCCAGGGAAATCTTCTTGCCCCCGCAATAGGGCATATTGGGATTCACATGGGCAATGACCTTGGCTGCTGTTCGAGCCGCAGGCTCTGAGAAACAGCAGGAAATGCCAAAGCTGCACATGCCCTCCTGGTCCGGCTCCGATACCTGAATAAAGGCCCAGTGGGGATTCAAATCCGGATTCACCCGGAACATTTCCGGCCATTCGTGGAAATTCGTCCCCCCTATGTAATCCATCCTCTTTTCCCGATATACCGGTCTTGATTTGGCTCCCAGAAACAGGGCGGTATGGTGAAAATGTCCCTCCCACTCCGGCTCCAGGTAGCTGTTGGGGCCTGGGCTCATGCCATGGATGATCTCCACATCTTGCAGTTCCTTGCCCCTGGCCATCAATGCCTCTGTTAGTATGGGAGATTCCCCCAGCCAATCGCTGAAAATAATCTTATCATGGGACTTCACATGCCCTACCGCTTCCGGGGCTGTGCATATCTTGTCCTTGTATTTGACACGCCAATCCATCTGGCCTTCCTCCCTCTGATTTAGAACAGGGTAAAACCGCCATCCTCGATAAGGGTTGTCCCTGTGATATAGGAAGCATCATCACTTCCCAGATATAAGGCTGCAGAGGCTGCCTCCTCCGGCTCCCCGAATCGACCCATGGGTATATTGCTCAGGAACTTGGCACATCTTTCCTTGTTAAAACGAGTCCCCTCTGTGATCCGGGTAATATGGGTTCCGGGCCCCACCGCATTCACCCGAATCCCGTAAGGAGCCATCTCCAGGGCGGCATACTTGGTAAATTGGGTAACGGCGCCCTTGCTGGCACTGTAGGCTCCCGTATTGGAGGAGACCGTTTGAGAAGCGATGGAGCTTACATTGACTACAGCCCCCTTGATGCCCTGATCCACCATGACTTTCAGGACTGCCTGATTGACATAGAAGGTTCCGTTGATGTTGACATCCATCACTGCCTTCCAGTCCTCCTCCGTGGTATCAAAGAGGCTTTTTCTTCCAATCACGCCTGCGTTGCTGAACAAGACATCGATGCGGCCAAAATGCCGGATAACCCGAGCTACCGCCTTATCCACCATGGCCTTGGAGGTCACATCGCAGTGGATGGGATAGATATCCTTTTCCTGCCCCTCAAAGACCTCCTTCAGGGTGTCCTTCTCTATATCCAAGGCTGCAACCTTGGCTCCCTCCTCCACCAGCCGCCTGGTGATACACAGGCCAATGCCATTGGCTGCCCCGGTTACCAGGGCAATCTTATTCTCGTATCTTCTCTGCACCTTTTCCGCCTCCTTACTCCTTTGCATCCTCCGGTGCTTCCCAGTACATCATGGTCTCCATGCTGCCGATCTGGCAGACGGTACCCTCCTGGTTGATGATAGAGTATTGAATATTCAGAATTCCCCGATCCGGCTTGGACTTGGAACGTTTTACCTCAATGACCTCCACCTCACAATGGATGGTATCGCCAATCTTAATGGCCCCCACGAATTTCCACTGGGTATTGAGAGCAGCAATCGCAGAACCATCCACCAGGCCCAGCCGTCCCCACAGTCCGGTGGCAATGCCTGCTCCCAGAAGGCCATGGGCGATCCGACTCCGGAAGGGCAGACTCTCCGCATAGGTTCTGTCTGTATGGATGGGATTATTATCTCCCGTGATTCCTGCAAACAGAACTACATCCGTCTCTGTCACTGTTCTGGAAAGTGTCTGAAACTTATCCCCTACATGAAATTCACTCAAGTACAAAAAAGTACGCCTCATAGCCTTCCTCCCTCCTTTTATTCATATTCCTTCAGCACATGTCTTCCGATGACCATGCGGCAGATCTCAGAGGTTCCCTCGCCGATGGTCAGCAGCTTGGCATCCCGGTAGAAGCGCTCAATCTCGTAATCATTGCACAGACCATAGCCTCCCAGTACCTGAAGACCCATATCACAGACTCTCACGCACATCTCAGAACAATAGAGCTTGGTCATGGTTGCTTCCTTACTGAAGGGAAGCTTATTATCGCTCATACGAGCGGCGTTATAGAGCATGGCTCTTCCCACTTCGATCTCCGTGGCCATCTCAGCCAACTTGAAGGCAATGGCCTGATTCTCACAGATGGGCTTTCCGAAGGTAACTCTTTCCTTGGAATACTTCACAGCACGCTCCAGGACACCCTGAGCCATACCTACTGCCACAGCTGCGATGGCGATTCGTCCGTCATCCACACACTGCATGAAGAGGGGGAAGCCGCGATTCAGTTCCCCTACCAGATTCTCCTTAGGGATGCGTACATCATCAAAGGACAGGGGGCAGGAATAGGAGCTTCTGTTACTCATCTTCTCCTCCGGCTTGCCGATATCCAATCCCTTAGTTCCCGCCGGTACAATGAAAATAGAGATTCCCCGGCTTCCCTTGGCTTGCGTATCTGTCTTGGCAGCTACCAGGAAGGTGGAAGCATAGGTACTATTGGTGATAAAGGCCTTGGAACCGTTGATAACCCACTCGTCCCCATCCAGTACTGCAGTGGTTCGAATCTGGCCTGCGTCCGATCCGGACTGGGGCTCCGTCAGGGCAAAGGCACAAAGAGCCTTGCCGGAAGCAGCGGGAACCAGGTATTTCTGCTTCTGCTCTTCTGTTCCTGCAATCAAAAGAGGCATACTTCCCAGAGAGGTATGGGCATCAATGATAGATGCCAAAGAGGAAGAATGTCTGGCCAGCTGCTCCATCACCAGCACATCACTGAGATGATCCAGGCCGGCTCCGCCGTACTCCTCCGGAACACATACACCCAGGAAGCCCATCTCCCCACACTGCTTTACCTCCTCCATGGGAAATTCATGCTTCTGATCCAGCTCCGTTACCGATGCAGCTACCACATTGTCTGCAAACTTCTTCGCCAGATCCTGAATCATCTCCTGCTCTTCCGTCAAAAAATATTTGTTCATAATGACCTCCTTTTTCTATACCTTTTCTAATTGGCAACCCAGAAGCTTTTTTCCTTGCTCCTTGCTTCTTGTCTCAATTATAGCTGAATCAAAACCGTCGGTCATTGTCCTAAGAGGCCAAATTGACCGACGGCTTTTCACTAAATGGGGAATGGATGATTTATCGGCGGACGAAGAACATACTCACTGCACTGATCGCTGCCAGGACTGCGCAGACATAGAGGCAGATATAGTAGTTACCCACTGCAGAAGCCAAAGCCGTCAGGATGAAACCTATGGTAAATCCGCCGGTATTGCCGAATACATTCATGATACCGGACACCTCTGTGGCGATGCTGGGATGCCCCAGCTCTGCCGGAATAGCCCAGTAGGGTCCCACGCACATGGCTGACATCATATAAGCCAGGATCATGGCCACCATCAAAGGGGTTCCATTGGAAAAAGAGACAATCAAGAGCATGACGGTAATCAGAATATTGCCAAGAGCCACCGTCTGCCACCGTGTCCCCTTAAAAACCCGGTCAGAGATAATCCCACCCAAAGGAGAACCAAAGATGGTCACGAAGAAGGTGATACTGGCTACCCCATTGGCCAGCATGGGGTCCAGCCCCTTATCCTGTACCAAAAGGCCGTTGACAAAGGCCGGAAAGCCATAACTCATACAGCCGCTGGTAAAGGCGGCAAAGGCGGCAAACCAGAACATTTTGGTTCTGCGCAGCTCCCCCATGGTCTTGGGCAGGGAATCCACATCTGTCTTGGCCTGATTCACAGAAGTTTCCGCGGGGAGCAGCTCCGCCACGGAGGCTGCTCCCGGATAGACATCCTCTACCTGCTTGGCCACCAGGAAATAGATGACACAGATGACAGCAGCCGGAACAGCCGTCAGAAGGCAGGCTCCCATCTGCCAGCTCATGCCTGCCTGAATCATTCTGGGGGCAAAGAAGGTGGCAATAGAGAAACCCACTCCCAGAATACCCAGGAGGATTCCCGTGGCCAGCCCTCTTTGACGAATGGGGAACCACAGGGTCGTGGAAGAAATCATGGAACTGCAGATGATACCTCCGCACAGACCCTCCAGGATACAGCAGACCAGGTAGCCTGCAAAGGAATGCGCTAAAACAGGAATCAGAAGAGCTCCCGCAATATTGACGAGAATTCCCAAACAGACACACTTTTTCAATCCTACTTCGGCCGCCACCTTAGCTCCCAGGGTGCCTGTCAAAGCAAACAGACACATAATGGCGGTGTTGAAAAGAGCCGTCCTGGTGGCTGTCAGACCCAGATCCTCCATGATATAGGAGCTGAAAGCCACAGGCACCTGGACAGTCAGAAAGAATTGCCCATAAGCCAGCACATTGAGGATCAGCATCACCCAGCGAAAGGACGGAGCTTTTGTCAGCATAGTTTTTTCCTTCATTTTGTTACCTCCCTTAACATCATTTCTTACACCCTGATTTTCCCTTACATTCCCCATCGACTTGTTGCTTTCAGTATATCAAATCCCCTCATGACGGTCTTTGTCCTTTGTTGACAAAATCGCCCCCCTCTTTTCTCAAAAAAAGAAAAAAGAGCCAGATTCTCATCTCTGACTCTTCTCTTCTCTCATGATAATATACAAAAAAAGAAGCTGTCCCACAGGAAGATTGGTTACAGTGTCAAAAACCCTTCTTCTTATGAAACAGCTTCTGATCCGTCCACACGCTGGCTGGGACGGTCCTTCTGCTTAGTTGGCCGCAATGCTGGCCAGAATTGCCTGTACCTCTACATCATTAGGTCCGATGGCCTTCTTATCATCACTGCCCGGCTCGATGGTAACCTGAACCGACAGGGGTGACTCTGTCCACAAAATATAAGAGGGGGAAATCCCGCCGGTGGACTTAAAACCGGTCCACTCGTAATCTCCGGTCGTAAAGGTCTCTACATCCTCTGTCTCGGTATAAGCCTCTCTGGTATCCTCCATGGTCTTGGCCATGCTTCCTGCATCATCCGGATAGTAGGTAATCTGTACCAGAGGATAAGCCAGAGCAGTTTCCTCGCTGTCTGCCCCCTTGGCCACAATAATGACATTGGGATCCGTCTCATCGGTCTCGCTATACCAGAGTGTGCTTCCGGTCGCCACCCAACCCTCCGGGCAAAGTGCCGAAATATTCTCTGCGGAATAGGTCTCTCCCTTCACATCGGCCGGATCGGAAGCTCCCTTCTTGCCACCTCCACAAGCCGTAAGGCTGATGGCTGTCGTCAAAGCCAACAGTGCCATTGCAAATTTTTTCATAATATTCCTTCCCCTTTCTATCGGTACGGTCCCATGACACCCAAAGGCGGCACCCCGGCAAAGCAATATGGGCATGTTTGCACTTCCTGTTCTTGCAGCTGCCACCTCAGTGCAAAGGCTCTCCTTAGTTGATTCCATTATCTCACCTCTTTTGCCCCTGCGCATCACCTGAAAGGATTACTTTGAAAGCCCCGGACGGCGGATGCACAGATGGGCAAGCTTGCGACGCAAAGCTAGTCCCGTGAGGGGCTTGCACAGCTGCGCAGACATGGGAGAGCAAGCCCAATTGAGGAAAGATGCAGGGAAACGAAAAAAAGCCCTTTTATCAAGGACTTTTTTGAGAGGCGTCGACCGGATTTGAACCGGTGGATACTGGTGTTGCAGACCATTGCCTTACCACTTGGCTACGACGCCATATATATAACTGACTCCGACGGGAATCGAACCCGTGTTACCGCCGTGAAAGGGCGATGTCTTAACCGCTTGACCACGGAGCCATATAAAAAAACTCCCCGAGTTGGGCTCGAACCAACAACCCTTCGGTTAACAGCCGAATGCTCTACCATTGAGCTATCGAGGAATATATAGAATGGGAAGGTCAAGTTCCCGGGGAAGACTCCCCCTTGGGACGTACCTTCAAAACTGCATACACAGGGTCATCCTTGCAGATGATTGTTTCCAACGCTTCCATGAATGAATTGGCCAGACTTA
>CAVLCU010000067.1:0-1530 GCA_963661545.1 Lachnospiraceae bacterium
CGAGATACCGGAGGAGGAAGAGAGCTCTGCCGAAGATTCCGAATCCCCCATTTTGGAAGAGATGGATGCAAAGCGTGAAGAGAACATCAAGCATTTTTTGACCGCCGATCATACCTATCTGGCAGCTGTTTACCCTTCTGCTGTCCATTATGAAGAGGATGGGGTCTGGAAGGATATTGATAATACCTTACAGCTGCGTGACAGCGGAGAAGAGACCTATTATGAAAACACAGCCTCCGATACCCAGATCCGCTTTGCAGCTCAGGCAGATGCAGATACAAAGACCCTGGTTTCCGTGGAAAGAAATGGTCTCACCCTTGCCTGGGGGCTTTCCTCCACCACTTCCTCCTCTCAGCCAACTCCTCCTGCAGAAGAGGAGAATGCAGAAAATGAGGATCTGGAGACAGAATCGGAATCTGGCCTAAATACAGTCTCGCCGGATGAAACGGAAATGGATTCCCGGCAGAATCAGGAAAGCGAGGCAATTCAGGAAATCCAGGATGAACAGATATCCCCAGAGGAGGAAGAGGAAGCTTCCCTTGTAAATGTTGATCCCGACTCAGAGATGGAAGTCACAAGTCCCACCCCCTTTCAAGTGCTGCACCCCCAGGAAACCAATGCCATTTCTTTCCCGGAAAATAGTATTTCTGCAATGGATTCACTCTCCGAGGATGCAGGTACAGACGATCTCTTAACGGATGGAGAGACGGAAATCCTTCCTGCGGATGAGGAGTCTATCCAAGCCTATAATGCGAACTATACCCAATTGCCCAATCTGACCTCCGCCGGTACCTATCAGGAGATCTTGCCCGACATTGACCTGACCTATCTTGTCTCCTCTCATACCGTGAAAGAATACATCACCCTGCATGCAGTCTCAGCGGCTTCCCAATCCCTTACTTTTTCCATTCAGCACCAGGGACTTTCTCTGACTCTCACCGAGGATGGCCGAATAGAAGCGCATCCCGTGGGAAAACCGGAGGAGGTAAGCTTCGAATTCCCTGCACCCTATATGTACGATGCGGAGGGAGAGGAATCCCAGCAGGTGTCCTACAGCCTGCAATCAGGCGAGAACGAAAGCCTTCTGACCATCCTGGCGGATCAGGATTGGCTGACGGCAGAAGAACGGGTTTATCCTGTGGTCATCGACCCTGGCACGGAAACAGATCGCCGCACCACCAGTATCCAGGACACTTTTGTACAGAGTCGATACCCTAATCAGACCGGTCTGGCTCAGAATGGGTCTTTCTACATAGGAAATTCTTACCCCTACGGCGTGAGCCGGGCTTATGTCCGCTTCCCCCAACTCCCCAGCCTGTCCAAGGGGGATATGGTTTACTATGCCAAGATGTATGTCTGGCAAAGGGAATTCTCCAGTGAAGGACAAAACTATTTCAACATCGAAGCTCATACCGTCATATCCTCCTGGGATCCCAATACCGTCAGCTGGAACAATCAACCCTCTTATGAAGGAACTGCTTTGGACTACTTTCGTGTAGAAGAGGTGGCCAGTGGCAACACCATCTATGT
>CAVLCU010000067.1:1771-13897 GCA_963661545.1 Lachnospiraceae bacterium
GCGGGACGAGCCGGAACCGGATATACAAATGACTTCACCGGCAATCAGGTCTGGATCCATTCCGATACGGAAACCACCGGCAACCGCCTGCCCTTCCACGTCTCTCATGTCTACAACCTCAGTGCCAGCAACACCGCCTCCCGTTTTGGCAATGGCTGGCGCTTAAATGTCATGCAGCAGATCTTTGCCACGGGAAACGCTCAGTATCCCTATAAGTACATAGACGGGGACGGTACCGAGCATTATTTCTACAAGGACAGTCAGGATGGCAATAAGCTCAAGGATGAGGACGGTATGGGCCTGACCATCACGGATACCGGAGCGGAAAGCCGTACCATAGAGACCAAGGACGGCTGCCGCCTTATCTTCGGTTCGGACTCCTATCTGCGCCAGGAAAAGGATCCCAAGGGCAATACGGTAACCTATACCTATGGCTACCATGCCAACGGCAACTTTCTGGGTTATATCACCGATCCCACGGGAGCCAGGGTCAGCTTCAGTTATTCCTCCGACCTGTCCAGACTGACCAAAATCCATGATTCCATTGGCCGCGTTACCAGCTTTTCCTATGATATTTATGGGAATCTGACGGGCATCACCTACCCGGATGGAAGCATTACCTCCTATTCCTATGATTGCACCAGCCTGATTGGCATCACTTCTCCCGATGGCTACAAGATACACTATACCTATGCCAATGACCTGCAGGTGCCCCGGGTTTCCACTATTCGGGAGACCAGCGGTTCAGCCACCGGCCAATCCCTGTCCATCTCCTACCAAAACGGGGGAACCACGGTCTTTGAGGACTGTGGCCAGGATGGAGACCTGTCCACCCGGGCAGACAACCTGATTACCACCTACAATTTCGATAACCTGGGCCGGGTGACGGATGTCTATGACGGGGATGGCAATGCCGCCGGATACGACTGGTACAGCGAGAACCTGCAAAATCACAAGCTGAAGCAGTCCGGCAAGAGCCAGAAGACAGTCTACAATTACCTGACCAATCCCGGCCTATCCACAGCGGTCTCCGATACCTGGTATACCAAGGTGGATGGGGTCAGTCAGGGCATCGGTCTGCGCCGCACCAACGAAGAAGGCTTTGGGGATTCCTACTCCATCTGGGTGGGAAAGGTACCGGCAGAGGGGTCAGTGGGTCCGGCGCAAAATGTGAGCCTTCCTGCCGGAACCTATACCTTTTCCTGCTACGTCAAGACCGTCTACATCCGAGATGCCGAGGGCCATACCGGAGCAGAGGTGGAAGGAAATGTGGGAGCCGGTCTGCGGGTACTGACTTCCTCCGGTCTCCAGGATTCCCAGCGCAGGATCACAGGAACCACGGATACCACCATCAATGAGGGCTGGGAGCGCTTATCCCTCACCTTTACCCTGAATACGGCGGAGACGGTAACTGTCTGGGCAGGTATCTTTGGTGCCAAGGGCAATGCCTGGTTTGACAATCCCCAGCTGGAGACAGGAGATGTAGCCAACAAGGTCAATCTCATCAACAATTCCGGCTTTGAATGGCTGCCCTCCGGCAGTCAGATCCCCCAGTATTGGACCACCAACGCAGGCAGCCAGACTGGCTATAGCTCCACCAACCATCGCCTGGGAAGTCGTTCCGCCACCATGACAGGAGAGGCGGGAGTGCTGAAGAACATGGTGCAGGGCATCAGCGTGACGGGAAAGGAAGGGGATGTCTTTTCCTTAAGCGGCTGGGTGAAAGGCGATGTGATTCCTGGAAGACGGTCCTCCTTCGGTGCCGCGGTAATCTATACCAATGGATCCGTTAAGTGGACTTACCTGAAGGTCAATCCCTATGTCTCCGGCTGGCAGTTTCTCCAGGGAGTCATCTCCACAGATGACGAAAATGCTTCTACCGACCTCACTTACCGAGCCATCCATCTCTACCTGCTCCATGAGGATCAGCTGAATCCTATCTTTTACGATGGTATCCAGCTGACCAGAGACCTCGCTTACAGCTACACCTACGACAGCAAGGGCAATCTGGTCTCGGCAGCCACGGCAGCAGAAAAGAGCCAATTTACCTACGACGGAAACAGCAACCTGACTCAGATCTCCCATCCGGATGGAACCTACTTTACCTACAACTACGACAGCAAACACAATCTAACCTCCGCCAGCAATTCCCAGGGAGTTACCTATAGCTATAACTACGACTCCTATGGCAATCCAATCAGCACGCAAACCCAAGCCCAGGGAAGCAGCGGGGATCGGATGACTGCCAGTGCAGCCTATACCTCAGACGGTCGGAATCTTGCCACCTTGACAGATGGGAGAGGCAATACCACCACCAGCACCTACGACAGCCATAACCGCTTGTTGACCTCAGAAAGCGATGCCCTGGGCAATACCACCAGTTACACCTATGAGTCATCCACGGATCGGGTAACCCAGGTGTCAGCCTCCAATGGAGAGTCCAGCATCGTCAACACCTACACCTATACCGGGGATCAACTGACCGGAATTACCCATAATGGGTTTGCTTATACCATTTTCTACGACGGATTCGGCAATCAAACCGCCACCTATGTGGGTAATCAGGTGCTCTCCTCCAACACCTACCTGCCCCATAATGGTCTGCTTTCTTATTCGGATTATGGGAACGGCGCCCAGGTCAATTATTTCTACGATAAGTGGGGGCGGATGACGGGCAAGGGCTATGACGGGGAAACTGTCTTCCGGTACACCTATGATTCCTATGGGAACTTAGCCAGGACGGAGGATCTGTCTACCCAGGAAATCCAGGAATACCAATACGATCTGGCTGGCCGTCTGGTAGGGATGGATAGCTCAGCAGGGCAAACCTTACGCATATCCTATGACAGCAAGAACCGGACGGATACCTTCACCAGCAGAGTAGGCAGCAAGTCCACACAAACCCATTATCGCTACGGGGATACGACAGCAGGAGAAAAAGCGGGCTTAATCTATGGTCTGGATGTAGACGGGACAGCCGCAGTCCGTTATACTTATGATGGACTGGCAAGAAGAAATACCAAAACCCTCCAGCTGGAAACTCCCTTTACCACCACCTATGCCTATGTGACAGGAGCAGGGGAAGGAACAACTACTGCTTTGGTAGAAAAGCTGCAGAATGGGACGGAAACCCTCTGGTATACCTACGATGCGTTGGGAAACATCACCACTATCTCTAAGGGAGCAAGCAAAGAGACCGCGACAGTACAGGAACGTTATGCCTATGATGGACTGGGACAGCTGATCCGGGAAGACAGCGTGACACAAGGCAAGACCATCACCTACAGCTACGATAACGGCGGCAACCTGACGGAGAAGAAGGAATACCCTTACAGCATAGAAAGTACGGAAACCCTGGGAGAACCACAGCAGACCTTTTCCTATACCTACGGCGATACAAACTGGAAGGATAAGCTCACCGCCTACCAGAATGAAACCATCACCTATGATGCCATTGGAAATCCCCTGAATTGGAAGGGGCGAACCTTAACCTGGCAGCATGGACGGCAGCTGCAAAGCCAGGAAGAAGACGGTCTTGTTGTAGAATACGAATACAACGATGCAGGAATTCGTACGAAAAAGACAGTCAATGGGCAGGAGACGCGCTTCTATCTGAATGGTTCCACCATCCTCTCCCAGGTAACCGGAAATGAGCAGATGGACTTCCTGTATGATGATGCTGGAGCCCTGCTGGGATTCAAGTACAACAGTGCCTGTTATTACTACATCCAGAATCTGCAGGGTGATATCATAGGAATTCTGGATAGTACGGGAAACCAGATCGTCAGTTATGCATACAGTGCGTGGGGAGAGCCTGTCTCCGTCACGGGTAGTGCTGCGAATACAATTGGGGCGAAGAATCCCTTCCGGTATCGGGGATACTATTATGATCTTGAAACAGGATGCTATTACGTAACCAGTCGTTACTACACTCCAGAGATGAGAAGATGGATGAACGCAGACGTTTCAGAAACCTTAACCGCAGATTATCAAGTTTCTACACAGTATGATTTGTTTGTATACTGTTTCAATAATCCAGTTAATTTATTTGACCAAACCGGTACCTGGCCGAGTTGGGCCACGAAAATAGCTATTGGGGTTGGAGCGATTGTTGTCGGCGCAGCTATTGTTGCTGCAACAGCTGCAACGGGTGGAGCAGCAATAGCTTTTGCTGGAGTTGTGATTGCAGGGGTAAAATCTGCTGCGATATCTGGGACAATCGGTATGGCAGTAGGAGCGGGAACGGAAGTGGTCAGTCACCGCATCACGACGGGGAGTTGGAACGGTGCGGGTAAGGCGGCGGCGAGAGGTGCCGTTGATGGTTTTGCGAATGGATTTATGGCAGGGGGGATTATGGTAGGCAGTTCGCAAATACTTAGTGGTGGCTTTAAAATAGCTGCTAATGCGGGTATTTCAACAGGAAGAAACGGTGGATTAGCGATCAGTAATAAAGTACGCATATTATCTCCTAATCATCGTAAAGCATATGAAGCAGGGGGAACTTTATTGAAAATTGGAAGCAAATATAAAAATATTCGGTTTGATGTTGGCAGTAAGAGCTTGCTTCACATGAATATTCAGTTGGCCAAGAAAACAAATTATCACTTTTCGATTGGCATGTGGGGTTCTGGCTTGTGGGGAGGTTCTGCTCGTGATTAAATATGAAAAAATATTTTTCTTAAATCCAGCCGAAATATGGATTTCTGATATTGAATGCAATTTTAATAATATCGTTACAATCATTCATGTTTTTGACTGTAAATTGATTTTAATGACGATTGATTCTGTAACGGGAGACAGCTCATTCATTACATCAATAAAGCATCAAGGGGTGAGATGTATCACAAAACTTTTAGAGGAAAATCGTTTTGAGATATCTGTAGTCCTCCCATATACTTTATTTGAGGGTGTCTTAAATCAAGCAATGAATGAGAATCCGGAAAATATATTTGTCTACAGTTTGCGGGAATGGAAAAAGTATAATATGTGTTTACAGTATTCGTTCGAGGAATTGGTAGTCAAAGGAATTGCCGATGTATGTATAACCATTTCTTTGGATGAAAATGCCATGAGGATTTGCATGAGTAAATTTAGACTTCCGATTCGAAAAGTTTTCAAAAAAATCAAGGCATTAAAGTTGAACTAACAGGAGATGTTTTTGTTAAATTCACGGATCTTCGACGGTTAAAGATGTATAATGATGTAAATGTGAACTTTGCAAAAAAGTTACACTAAAGTCCTTCTGATTCTCGCATGATTTCGCCATTTCCAGATTAAGTGTAACCGAAATGCAAAGTTCACACACAGCTACCTAAGAGTAATTTACACACAAATTAGGACTTGACTCTTAATTATATCCGAAGCGAAGCAATATCGCATTCAGACCCGACCTTTTCCACAAAGCTATTGACAGGCTGGGAAATTTTGTTGATAATGGAACTATGCCATCTGTTCTGATGTTCTGAAGCGTTCTATATTTCTTGCAATTTCTGCATATTTCCGGAGAAGAGAGTAGGAAGGGAGTCATTATGTTCTGCAGTATTTTGTCTGCGGCCATCTGCGTGGTGGAAGCCATGCCGGTCTGGGTGGAAGCGGACGTCAGCGACGGCATGCCCATGTTTGTCATGGTAGGGCATGTAAACAGTCAGGTGCGGGAGGCAGCCGACCGGGTGCGCACTGCCCTGAGAAACCTGGGAGTCTGTCTGCCTCCCAAGCGAATTACCATGAATCTGTCCCCCGGTGGACTCCGCAAGGAGGGCACCCGCTTCGACCTCCCCATTGCAGCGGCAGTTCTGGAGGCTCTGGGAAGGATTCCCTCCCGGTCTTTGGAGGGCACCATGGTGTTGGGAGAGCTGCATCTGGACGGCAAGGTAGAGGGGATTACCGGGATCCTGCCCAGTGTCATCAAAGCCCGGGAGCAAGGCTGTCATACCTGTGTAATTCCCCGGCAAAATCTAAGGGAGGGACAGGTCATCGAGGATATAAGGCTCATCGGGGTAGAAAGTCTGCAAGACCTCATTTCCTATTGCCGCGGAGAAGACCTGCCATGGGAAGAGGAGGAAAATGCCTGTTCTGCAGGAGGCAGCGAGAAATCTCCCGTCTCCGAAAGGGAGTCCTGGATGCCGGATTTTGCCGATATCTGCGGACAATCTTCCGTCAAGCGCGCAGCCATGATTGCCGCCGCAGGCTTCCATAACCTCCTGCTCTGCGGCCCTCCGGGCTCCGGCAAGTCCATGACCGCCCGAAGACTGGCCGGTATTCTCCCCCCCATGAGTCATCAGGAAAGTCTGGAGGTCTCTCAGATCTATAGCGTGGCAGGGCTGCTGCCCCAGGGAATCCTAATCAGGGACAGACCCTTCCGCTCCCCTCATTACAGCCTGTCTCCGGCTGCCCTGTGCGGCGGAGGACAAGTTCCCAGACCCGGCGAGATTACCCTGGCCCACAGGGGGGTTCTCTTCCTGGATGAGCTGCCGGAAATGCCCGGAAGGACCCTGGAGCTGCTGCGGCAGCCCCTGGAAGACCACCGAATCCTGATCTCACGCCAGGGGGGAAATTATAACTTTCCGGCCCATTTTCTCTTAGTGGCCGCCATGAACAATTGTCCCTGTTCTTACTATCCGGACATGAGCCGCTGCACCTGCAGTCCTCAGGAAATCCGATCCTATCAGCAAAAAGTCAGTCGTCCTATCTTAGACCGCATAGATCTGCGGGTTGATGTTCCCCTTGTTACCTATCAGGACCTGTCCGGCAGGCAAAGTCCCCAGGAGACCTCTGCCTCCATGGGGCAAGTGGTGGAGAAGGCCAGTCTGGCCCAGCAAGACCGCCTCCGCCCCTTGGGCTTTTGCTTCAACAGCGAACTTCCCCCCTCTGCACTGGAGAAGTACTGTCAGCTGACCCAAGAGGCCCGTCGATTGATGGAGAGTGCCTTCCATACCCTGGATCTCAGCGCCCGGGGCTATCACCGCATTCTCCGGGTAGCCCGAACCATCGCGGACCTGGAAGAAGACAGCCTGGTTGGGGAGGCCCATATCAGCGAAGCCATCTGTTATCGTCGTCAGGAAGGGGGAAAGGATCATGGAAGTCTATGAAGGAAATCTGCATTATGAGAAAGGGGATAAGCCCGTCTATTATGGCAGACGGGATCCCGGATATCCCCAGAAGCTCCTGCCCCTGGAGAGGATGCCCGCCGGGCTCTATGTCATCGGCAGTCTTCCGAATCCCCGGGGGAAAAGTGTAGCCATCGTAGGGGCCCGGTCCTGCAGCCCTTATGGCAGGGCCCAGGCCCTGCATTTTGGAAAAGTCCTGGCCGCCCACGGGGTCCAGATCATCAGCGGTCTGGCCTATGGAGTGGATGCCTGGGCCCACCAGGGAGCTCTGGACGGGGGAGGCAAAACCTTCGCTGTCATGGGCAGCGGGGCGGATGTCTGCTACCCCAAGGCCAATTACCCCCTTTACCGGAAAATTCTGGAGACCGGAGGGGGCATCCTGTCCGAGCTGGAGCCAGGAAGCCACCCGGAGGCCTGGCATTTTCCCATCCGCAACCGCATCATCAGCGGTCTGGCAGATCTGGTTCTGGTCATAGAAGCAAGAAAAAAATCCGGTTCCCTCATCACGGCAGATTATGCCCTGGATCAGGGCAAGAATGTCTACGCCCTGCCCGGCCGTACCGAGGACGGACTCAGCGAGGGCTGTAATGCCCTGATCGCCCAGGGAGCCGGTATCGCCCTGTCCCCGGAACAGCTGTTGGAAGATTTGGGGATGGCCACCCAGCCTTCCTCCCCCCCACCGCCTATGTCCCCTGAGCATCCTTCCCTGACAGACAGGCAAAAGGTCGTCTATGACAGTCTCTGCCAATCAGAAAAGAGCCTGGAAGCCCTTTTGGAGGCCACCAGACTCCCTTTGTCGGATCTGTCTTCCATTCTGCTGGAACTAAGGCTCAAGGGTCTCGTTCGAGAGACCCTTCCCGGTTATTACTATCCTTGTTGAGAAAGAAGTGGGCTTGCCCGGCCGGGGACGGATGGACCCTCTACGGCTGCCCTTCTGTCTGGGCAGGGCAGCGCAGAATATCATATACATTTGGCTGCATGCCCAGATCCAGGTGAAGCTCCTGCCGGGGATGAGGGGCCGATTCCATGGCCTGTCCCTGGTCGTTGTAGATAGCTCTCACCCGCACCTTGCAATTGCTGCCGTCCGGCTGCATCACCTCGATCTCATCTCCCACGCAGAATTTATTCTTCTGTTCCACATAGGGCAAGCCCCGGGCATCCAATCCCGCCACCATACCCAGATAGGTATATTCCTTCACGTAGGTGCTGTTATCATAGATCTGATCCTCCCCAGAGGGCTTGCCATAGAAGAAGCCGGTGGAGAACTGTCTGTGGGTACAGTTGGAGATCTGATCCTGGTACCAGGGCAGATTCTGCTGATAGAGCCTGGGATCCTGCAGATAATCATCCATGGCCTTGCGATAGGTACGGGCCACCGTAGCCACATAGAGGGCTGTCTTCATGCGGCCTTCGATCTTAAAGCTGTCGATGCCTGCCTCCATAAGATCCGGCAGATGATCCACCATGCACAGATCCTTGGAATTGAAGAGGAAGGTTCCCCGCTGATTTTCGTAAATAGGAAAATACTCCCCGGGTCTTGTCTCCTCCATCACCGCATACTTCCACCGGCAGGGATGGGTGCAGGCTCCCTGATTGGCATCCCGCCCTACCAGGTAATTGGACAGGAGGCAGCGTCCGGAATAGGAGATGCACATAGCGCCATGGACAAAAGTCTCGATCTCCAGGTCCTTTGGAATCTTCTCCCGAAGTTCCCGGATCTCCTCCAGAGAAAGCTCCCGGGCAGTCACGATCCGATCTGCCCCCAGCTCATGCCAGAAACGGCAGGTCTCATAGTTGGTATTGTTGGCCTGGGTGCTGATATGGCGGGGAAGCTCAGGGCAGATCTGACCGGCCAGGCGAAAAATGCCCGGATCTGCGATAATCAGGCCATCCGGCTGTAAGCCCCCAAGCTCCTCCAGATAGGCCTTTACCCCTGCCATGTCCCGGTTATGAGCCAGAATATTGACGGTTACATAGACCTTCTTGCCCAGACTATGAGCCAGGCGGATTCCCTCCTCCATCTCCTCTTGAGAAAAATTCCTGGCTTTGGCACGAAGCCCGTAGGCCTCGCCCCCTATATAGACCGCATCCGCCCCAAAGGCAAAGGCAACCTTCAACACCTCCAGGCAGCTGGCCGGAACCAGCAACTCAGGCACCTTCCTGCTCATCTTGCGCTCCCTCTTCTGCAGGATCTCTGCCCTGCAGGGTCTCTTCCCTGCAGGCTTCCTTCTCTGCCGGATCTCTTTCCTGCATGACACTGATGGCTACTCCGTCTCCCAGGGGGACAATGGTAGTCACCAGATCTTCTCTGTGCTTCAGCTGATATAAGTATTCCCGCATCCTCTTGTAAATGGTTCGGTTGCGTCGTTCCACCAGATAATGGGATTCCAGCAGATCGCCATTCTGCAGCACATTGTCCGATACCAGAATGCTGCCCGGCCGCATCAAGCGCAGAACCTCCGGCAAAAAGGCCAGATACTGCCCCTTGGCGGCATCCATGAAGATAAAATCAAAGGGTGCGGCCAGGGTCTTCAAAACCTCAGCCGCATCCCCCTCCAGAAGAGTAATCCGATCCTCATAGCCGGATTCCCGAAAGTTCTGCCTGGCCTTTGGAATCCTCTTCTCATAATTCTCTATGGTTGTAATCTGACAATCCCCGGAGGTAGCCGTCGCCATAAGAATAGCGGAAAATCCCACTGCTGTCCCCACTTCCAGAATACGCCGGGGCTGTCTCATGGCCAAAAGCACCTTCAAGAGGCTCTGGGTCTCTCGCCGGATGATGGGCACCCGGGCCTGACGGGCCTCCCTCTCCAGATCCTCCAGAAAGGGGGAATTCCCCGGTTCCAGGGAATTCAGATAGATTGCCATCCTCTCATCCCTGCTCACGGCTTTGTACCACCTTCCCCGGCTGTCCCCTCCTCTGAAGTCTGGCCGGACGCCGCATCGGAGCCACTGCCGGAACCACTGTCGGAATCCTTGCTGTTCAAAGAAGTAGGCTGACCCTCCGTATTCTCCTGGGCCAGGATCGCCAGCATCTCCTCCACCGTCTGGGAGGTGTTCAGAATATAGGCCCCCGGCAGGATCTTATCGTGATAATCCGACAGAAGCTCCTGCACCCGGAAGGCCAGAACCCTCTCCTCTATGAGTCCCTTGTCTTTTAGCATCTCCCCGATGTCCGATAGGGACATGTCATCTGTCACTGTCACAGCCACATCCTTACCGTCCTTGGCATCCACCGCAGACCCGTCAAAGATCTGATAACCCAGACTATAGGCCTCCCGCCCCAGGAAAATAACTGCCACTGCCAGACATAGGTACAGAAGAAGCCTTATGGCCTTCTGGGCCCCGCTGACTGCCAGCTTATATCCCCTATCCTTTTTCTTGGTCTTTGTCCCGGCCATGTGATTCTCTCCTTCGCTGACCGCCAAACGACGGGGTATGACTCCTGCCTATGCCTCCATAATAATGGGGAGGATCATGGGCCGCCGCTGGGTCTTCTTCCATACATAGGCACTCAGGGAATCCTTGATCACATTCTTGATCTTGCCCCAATCGGATACCTTACGCCGCAGGCAGTCATCCAGGGCGTCCTCAACCAGCCCTCTGGCCTCCCCCAGCATGTCTCCGGATTCCCTGACATAGACAAAGCCTCGGGAGACAATATCCGGTCCGGACAGGAGCTGATTGCCTCGCTTGTCCAGGGTCATAACCACGATGATGATACCATCCTCGGACAGATGCTGTCTATCCCGCAGGACAATATTGCCCACGTCTCCCACACCCAGTCCATCTACGAAAATAGCGCCTGTATGCACCTTTTCTCTTACCTGGGCTCCTTCCTTATCCAGCTCCAGCACATCACCGGACTGCAGGATCATCACATTTTCCTTGGGAATACCCAGATCCAGGGCCAATTTGGCCTGGGCCTTCAGATGACGGAATTCGCCATGAACAGGAATGGCATATTGGGGTTTCACCAGGGAATAGATCAGCTTGATCTCCTCCTGGCAGGCATGGCCTGACACGTGCACATCCTGGAAAATAACATCCGCCCCCTTGGCAGACAGCTCGTTGATGACCTTGGAAACTGCCTTTTCGTTGCCCGGGATAGGGTTAGAGCTAAAGACAATGGTATCTCCGGGCTTGATGGTGACCTTCTTGTGGATGCTGGCCGCCATACGGGACAAGGCCGCCATGGACTCTCCCTGACTGCCGGTGGTAACCAGAACCATCTGCTCATCCGGATAATTCTTCATCTTATCAATGTCAATCAGGGTCTTATCCGGAATATTCAGATATCCCAGCTCTGCCGCTGTGGAGATGACATTGACCATACTGCGGCCCTCCACCACCACCTTTCTGCCGAACTTGTAGGCAGAATTGATAATCTGCTGCACCCGGTCCACATTGGAAGCAAAGGTTGCGATGATCAGGCGGGTATTCCTGTGCTCGGAAAAGATATTGTCAAAGGTTCTCCCCACGGTCCGTTCGGACATGGTAAAGCCCTTTCTCTCTGCATTGGTGCTGTCGCACATGAGAGCCAGAACGCCCTTCTTGCCGATCTCGGCAAAGCGCTGCAGATCAATGGCATCCCCAAAGACCGGGGTATAATCCACCTTGAAGTCACCGGTATGAATCACAGTTCCTGCCGGAGAATAGATGGCCAGTGCGGAGGCATCCTGGATACTGTGATTGGTCTTGATAAACTCAATCCGGAAGCGACCCAGATTGATGGATTGGCCGTGCTTAATAATCTTGCGTCGGGTATTTCGCAGAAGATTATGCTCCTTGAGCTTATTCTCTATCAGGGCAATGGTCAGTTTCGTGGAGTAAATGGGCACATTGACCTCTTTTAGAATATATGGCAAGGCCCCGATATGATCCTCGTGGCCATGAGTAATGACAAATCCCTTGACTTTATCGATATTGTCCTTCAGGTAGGTGACATCCGGGATTACCAGGTCAATTCCCAGCATGTCATCCTCCGGAAAGGCAAGTCCGCAGTCCACAACAACAATAC
>CAVLCU010000068.1:0-13173 GCA_963661545.1 Lachnospiraceae bacterium
TTCCCCCACCGACATGCGAGCATGTCGTGGGCTCAGGCTTTTGACACTGTAACCAATATTTACACACGGCAAAGACGCTGATTGTTACAGGCTCTTTGCCGTGTTTTTTTGGAAGAAGTTGAGGTGTCTGAATGAGCGAAAAAATCAAAGAGGTAATCCAGCGAGAACAGGAAATTGAAGCAAATGAGATCCAGATTCAGATCCAGGATGTCAGCATGTCCTTCAAGGATAATAAGGGAAATGATGTTTTGGCTCTGCAGCACGTCAACCTGGATGTGCAAAAGGGGGAGTTCATCTCCCTGGTGGGTCCCTCCGGCTGTGGCAAGACCACCTTGCTGCGTCTGATCGCAGACCTCTTGGAGCCCTCGGAAGGAATCGTCAAGGTGGCAGGTATGACCCCCCGGGAGGTTCGCCTGCAGCAGAAGTTTGGCATTGTCTTCCAAAAGGGTGTCCTCTTCGACTGGAGAACCGTGAAGAAGAATGTGGAAATGCCCCTGGAAATCATGAAATGGAGGCCGGATGAGCGGTCGGCCCGGGCGGACAAGATGCTGGAAATGGTAGGGCTGACGGAATTCGCCCAGCATTATCCCCAGCAGCTGTCCGGAGGTATGCAGCAAAGGGTGGGAATCGCCCGAGCCTTTGCCATTCGCCCGGAGATCCTCTTGATGGATGAGCCCTTCTCCGCATTGGATGAATTTACCAAGGAAAAGCTGCAGCAGGATCTGCTGCGGATCTGGAGCAAGGATAAGAAAACCGTCATTTTCGTCACCCACAATATCGCGGAGGCCGTCTATCTGTCGGATCGGATCTGTGTTTTATCTCCCCACCCCGGTCGTCTGTCGGCAGTCATTGATGTGGATCTGCCCAGGCCCAGAAGCCTGGAGATGCGGGATACCCAGCATTTCACAGAGCTGGTGGCCAAGGTGCGGAACAGCTTTGAAGGAGGCAGCATATGAAGAAAGGCAAGAGATTTACACCCCCCAAATGGGTGGTAACCCTGGTCTGGGTTCTGGGAATCCTGGTGGCCTGGGAAATCGGTGCTTTTGTGGTGGCATCCACCAAGCGGACGCCGGAAAATGTCCTGCCCCATATCTGGCAGATCCTGGGCTCCATCTTCGACAGCAAGAAGGTCAGCAACAACATGACCACCATACAGATTGTTCTGGGAAGTGCCCGGGATACCCTCCTGCGGGCAGCGGTGGGCTTCCTTCTGGGCTCGGCGGTGGGCTTCCTTCTGGCCTTGATCATGAAGCTGTCGGGGATTGTGGAGAAGATCCTCTTCCCCTACTTAATGATCATCCAGATGATTCCTATCCTGGGTATGGCTCCCATTATCCTGTCCATTACGGGAGATATCGGAGTCAGCCGGATCGTGATTGCAGCGATCCTGACCTTCTATCCGGTGGCCACCAGTACCCTGGCAGGCTTCAATTCCGTATCCGTGGAGAAGCAGGAGCTCATGTATTCCTACGCTTCCAACAAGCGAACCCTCTACGGGAAGGTTTTGATTCCCAGTGCCATCCCCTACTTCTTCACCGGCTTGAAGATTGCAGCCCCCATGGCCATCACCGCCTCCATCCTGGTGGATACCCTGCAGGGAGACGGAGGAATGGGCTGTATGCTTTCCCAGTCCCTCAAGCATGCCATGTCCATCTATGTATTCTGGGAGATCATCCTGGTATCTGCCATAGTGGGTATCTTAAGCAGTTATCTGATGGGACTGATAGAACGCTATGTATCCCCCATCAAACGGGTGGAGAAAAGATTGCAAAAGGAGGCGGGAGACAATGATTAAAAGAAGAAAAAACCTCTTTGTTCGTCTTCATAACAATCCCAAATTTCACCGTTTTGAGGGCGTCCTGCTGCCGGTCCTTTTCGGAATCCTGATTTTTATTCTCTGGCAGACCCAGATCCTGCATCTGCTTCTGCATACGGATACCTTTACCCTGCCGGTACCTACCCGGATCGGCGCCATTATCGCTGATAATGGAGGCAAGATCTGGACCAATGTGGTGGCTACGGTCATTGTAGCCGTGGCAGGTCTGATCCTGGGTTCCCTCATCGGCTATCTGGTGGCCATCGTGGCAGCCATTTTCCCCAAGTGGGGAGGGGGCGGTCTGACGGTGGTGGCAGCCTTCAATGCCATCCCCATCGTAGCCCTGGCACCGGTTATGACCAATTGGACCAAGGATGTCAGTAAGGATGCCAGTATCCGAAGCATGGTAGCCAAGATCCTGGTGGTTATGATCGTCAGTATCGCCACCATGAGCGTCAATGCCTACCGGGGCCTGACGGAGCTGGAGCCCTTTACCCTGGACTTGATGGATTCCTATGCCGCCAACAACATGACCAAATTCGTCAAGCTGCGGCTGCCCAACTCGGTTCCCTATATCTTCACCGCCCTGCGGGTCAGCGTGCCCAGCAGTGTCATCTCCGCCGTGGTCAGTGAGTATTTTGCAGAATATATCATCGGCGTGGGTCGGCAGATCCGGGAAAATATCGTATTGGCTCAATATTCCACCGCCTGGGCCTACATTGCAGTAGCCTGCGCCATCGGCCTGTGCATGTATGGAATTTTGATGATTTTTGAAGGCATCTTGCTGAAGGGTCGGAAATAAGGCCGGGATCGTCCCGGATTCCCCCCCAGCTTATGCATAGAGCAACCCTTTGTAAGAGAGAGTAATAGGAGGATGTATTATGAAAAAAAGAATGAAACAGCTTACCGCAGTAGCTTGTGCTTCCGTAATGGCCGCATCCCTGGTGGCTTGTGGCGGTTCTGACAGCAAATCCTCATCCGCCTCGGAATCTGCTTCCGCAGCTTCCGCCGGCTCCTCATCGGCCTCTTCTTCTGCTTCCTCGGCCTCCGGCGCTTCTTCCTCAGAGAAGGACAATGTCATGAGCAACGAGGAAATCATCAAGAAGGCTTCCGAGGATGGCAAGGTGGGCAACTGGGGCCTGGGAAATGAGTATGAGATTAAGGCTTTGCTGACCAAGTATGGTCTGCCTACCGATTATCTGAGCCAGGCCTTTGATATGGACGGTTTTGATGATGATTCGATTACCCTGGCTTCTGCCATGACCTACAATGAGCTGGGTCTGGTGGTCAATGACTACGACGGCGGCTATGGCTATGGGGACAGCGTAGGAACCATCGATATGAATGACGAGGGGGTAGCCATGCTGGAGGATTGCCTCTTCACCACCAAGGAGTTCGCAGAGAAATATCCCGAGACGGTAAAGGCCTTTATCTACGCCTCCTACAAGGGCTGGCAATATGCCTGCGAGAATCCGGAGGAGGCAGCTGAGATCGTATACAATAACGGATCCTCCGTATCTCCGGATCATCAGGCCTACATGGCCGGCGAGGTCAAGAAGCTGTGCGAGACCGACATGGAGGGCAATACGGTAACCGAATATGGCAAGATGAACGATGAGGCTCTGCAGCAGACCCTGGAACTGACCCAGGAATACATTACCCTGGATGACTCCGCAGCGGCAGACAAGCTCAAGACCATCACCCTGGATGATTTCCGGGATTCCTCTTATTACGATGAGGCAGAGGCCTCCGATGGAAGCTTCTCTCCCGAGAAGACCGATGTGAAGATCCAGCTGAAATGGTTGCCCCAGGCACAGTTCATGGGTTATTATGTAGCCAAGGACAAGGGCTATTATGAGGAGGCAGGCTTCACCAGTGTAGAGATCGTATCCGGCGGCGGTGATATCGGTGAGACCACGGCTGTCAACAATGGAACCGTTGATTTTGGTACGACCTGGGTAGCTAACCTGGTGGCAGCTAACGCAGGCGGCATGAACCTCCTGGAGGTAGGTCAGACCTTCCAGAGATCAGGTCTGGACTTGGTTTACAAGTATTCCAACTTCCAGAAATAAAGAGAGCAAATAGAAAGGGAAGCCAGCTGCCCTGCATTTGGTGCTCTTGCAGCTGCCCCAGGAAGAAAGGAAGCGTAACATATGGATTTACTGATTAAAAATGGAACCCTGGTGACAGCCAAGGAGCAATTTCAGGCTGACCTGGCCGTCCGGGATGGTAAGATTGTGGCGATAGGAAAGGATCTGGATCTTCCGGCGGACAAGGTAGTGGATGCCAGTGGCAAGCTGGTGCTTCCGGGGGCCCTGGATGCCCATACCCACCTGGCCATGCCCTTTGGCGGGACTGTTTCCGCCGACGACTATATGACAGGAACCCGGGCGGCAGCCTGCGGGGGAGTTACCACCGTCTTTGACTATCCCGTGCAGCATACCGGGGATAGCATCCTGGGTCTGGTAAACTCCAAAAAGGAGATCTGTCAGAAGGATGCCTGTGTGGATTATGCCTTCCATTGCTGCATTACTGACCTGAACGGTGGGGCTATCCTGGAGGAGATGGAGGAGGCCGTGAAGGAGGGCATTACCAGCTTCAAGTGCTTCCTGGTCTATAAGAAAGAACATATGATGGTGGATGACGGCACCCTGGCTCGCTTACTTTTGCGGGCCAAGGAGCTGGGAGCCATGATCAATGTGCATGCGGAGAATCCGGATCTGATCGATCTTCGGACGGAACAATATCTCAAGGAAGGCAAAACCAGTGCCTGGTATCACTACATGAGCCGGCCGGAATTTGTGGAGGCGGAGGCGGACAAGCGAACCGTCCACTGGGCCAGCCACCTGGAAGCCCCGGTTTACCTGGTACATATGGCAGACAAGGAGGGGCTGGAGGCCTGCATCAAGGCCAAGGAAGAGGGGCATGAGATCTATATCGAGACCTGTCCCCAGTATCTGGAATTCACCTGCGATGTTTATAAGAGGGAAGACGGCAGGAACTTTGTCTGCTCCCCGCCCATGAAGGGGGAGGAGAGCAGACAGGCCCTGTGGCAGGCCCTGAAGGCAGGCTTTATCGATACAGTGGCTACCGACCATTGTCCCTTCCAGAGCTATGAGAAGGATTGGGGCAAGGAGGATTATACCAAGATCCCCAACGGCTGTGCCGGGGTAGAGAACCTCTATCCCTATATGTTAAGCGCCGCCAATGAAGGAAAGATCTCCTTCCAGCGGGCGGTGGAGGTCTGCGCCACGAATCCTGCCCGGATCTTCGGCTGCACCAGCAAGGGTTCTCTGACTGTGGGCAAGGACGCAGATATCGTCCTCTACGATCCCAGCCAGGAATTCACCATTAGCGTCAACAACATGCATTCCGCCTATGACCATACCATCTGGGAGGGCTGCAAGCTCCATGGATATCCCGTTCAGACCTATCTGCGGGGCCAGCTGGTCTATGACCACGGAACCTTCACCGGCCAGCCCGGTATGGGACGCTTTGTAAAGAGGGAGCCCAGAAAATAAGCCCCCGGTGGGACGGACGCCCCACCCCCCGGAGGAGAGATAGACCGAAAGGGTCAGGAGTATTCCAGACAAAGGAGGACAAGAAGAGATGGATAGAAAGATGTTGATACGAACCCAGACCGGGAATTGTCTCCTGTGTCAGGATGCCCCTTGCAGGGCCGCCTGTCCCAAGGGACTGGCGGTGGATCGGATTCTGCGTGCCCTCCGGTTTGAGAATCTTTGGGGAGCCGGGGAGATCCTCCTGGAACAGGCTTCCTATGATGCCTGTGCCCGATGCGAGGAAAAAGCCTGTGAGAAAAGCTGTCTGAGGGCCAGGCTGGATCAGGCCATAGAGATCCCGGCAGTGCTCCAGGCCTTGGCGGAGGAAGTCAGAGGGGAGAAACCGGAGGAAGAAAGGCTCAAGAAAGCCCCAAAAGGGGAGACAGAAAGCTCTCCGGCGGGGGAAAAGGCAGGACTTGCCAGGACTCCTGTGGATCTGTCCCTGGACTTCTGCGGCGTCCACTGCGAGAATCCCTTCTTCCTGTCCTCCTCTGTGGTGGGCAGCAATTATGAGATGGTGGCCAAGGCCTTCGACATGGGCTGGGCCGGGGTGGCCTTTAAGACCATAGGTCTCTTCGTTCCGGAGGAGACCTCCCCCCGATTTGCAGCCCTGGAAAAGGAAAATACTCCCTTTGTGGGATTTAAGAATATTGAGCAGATTTCCGACCATACCCTGGAGGAAAATCTGGGATATCTGAAACAATTAAAGGAAAATTATCCCACCAAGATCCTCATTGCCTCTATCATGGGGCGAAATGAGGAGGAATGGACCAGGCTGGCGGCCTTGATGGAGGAGGCGGGAGCAGACATCATCGAATGCAATTTCTCCTGTCCTCATATGAACGGAGCAGGTCTGGGCAGCGATGTGGGAACCAATCCGGAGTTAGTGGCGGCTTATACCAGAGCCACCAGGAAGGGAACCAGGCTTCCCATTCTGGCCAAAATGACCCCCAATATTACCAACATGGAGCTCCCGGCCAAGGCAGCCGTGGAGGCCGGGGCAGACGGCCTGGCAGCCATCAATACCATCAAGAGTATTATGAATGTCAATCTCCAGACCTTTGTGTCAGAACCGGCAGTGGAAGAGCTCTCCGAGGTGGGAGGTTATTCCGGCAAGGCCGTGAAGCCCATCGCCTTGCGCTTTATTCATGATATGAAGGCTGACCCGGCTCTGGCGGAGGTTCCCATCAGCGGGATGGGAGGCATAGAAACCTGGAAGGATGCGGCAGAATTCCTGGCTATGGGCTGCGGGACGGTCCAGGTGACCACCGCTGTCATGCAATATGGCTACCGCATTGTGGAGGATCTGATCAGCGGCTTGCGCTCCTACCTGACTCAGCAGGGATATGCTTGTGTGCAGGAGCTGGTGGGCAAGGCTCTGCCCCATATTACCACAGCCAATGGTCTGAATCGCCATTCCATCTGCTATCCCAGATTCGACCGCCAGCGATGCTTAGGCTGCGGCAGATGCTATATTTCCTGCTACGATGGGGGTCATCAGGCCTTACGCATGGATCCCCTCAAGAGACAGCCCATCATGGATGGTAAGAAATGTGTAGGCTGTCACCTCTGTGTTACCGTCTGTCCGGCGCAAGCCATCCGTCCGGGCACCAGAGTAGAACGAAAAACGTTTGCATAAAAGAGATGGAAAGGAACGTGATAGATATGTTGTATACCTGTAGCGAAGAACGGATGGAAGACAAGATCAGGACCTTCAGCCAATTCGGCGATGCCGGACATGGGGGAATTACCCGTTATTCTCTGTCCCCGGAGGCCATTCAGGCCCGGAAGGAATTCCGCAAGCGGATGGAGGCTATCAAAGCCCTGATCGAGATCGATGACGTAGCCAATATGTATGCCACCCTTCCCGGCAGCGATCCGGATGCCAAGCGGATTGTCATGGCTTCCCATTGCGATTCCGTGAAAAATGGGGGCAACTATGACGGGATTCTGGGGGTTATGTCTGCCATGGAGGTGCTGGAGACGGTGGCAGAGCAGAAGATTCCCCACAAGCATCCTCTGACTGCCATGATCTGGACCAATGAGGAGGGCTCCCTCTATCCGCCGGCTATGATGTGCTCCGGTATCGTCTGCTACGATTATCTGCCGGAGGACATCCGCTGCAAGTTCCAATACGAGGACATGATGAATTCCAAGAGCATTCTGGACAATGAAAGCACCTTCGGTCAGGCTCTGGACAAGTCAGGATTCAAGGGAGACAAGAAGTATCGTCTGTCTCCGGACAAGTACCAATGCTATTTTGAGACCCATATTGAGCAGGGCCCCATCCTGGAGGACAATGGCAAGGACATCGGCGTAGTAGACTGTGTTCTGGGCATGTTCAACTATCGGCTGAAATTCTACGGTCAGACCACCCATGCAGGGACCTTCCCCATGCCCAAGAGAAGAGATGCCTTCTATGCCGCAGCTCAGGCCCTGTGCTATCTCCATGAGGAGATCGATAAGCTGGGTTATACCGATCTGGTCTATACCACCGGCGAGGTGGTATGCCATCCCTGCGTCCATACCTGCGTGCCGGACTTCTTTGATTTTTCCTTCGATGCCCGTCATGAGGATGCGGATAAGCTGGCACAGGTTCTGGCCATCGTGAAGAGCTGCCAGAACAAGACCTGGGCAGGCTGCACCTGCCAGGTGGAGAAGGCCTGGAATCGGGATACCGTATACTGGAACAAGGAGCTGGTGGGCTATGTCAAGGAAGCAGCAGAGGAATGCGGAATTTCCCACCAATATATCCATTCCGGCGCCGGTCATGATGCCCAGTTTGCAGCCTATATGCTGCCTGCTACCATGATCTTTGTACAGTCCAAGGACGGTCTCTCCCACTGTGAGCCGGAATTCTCCTCCGTCAAGCATTGTACCGAGGGAGCAACGGTGATGCTGAATGCTGTTTTGAAGGCGGATGAGGCCATGTAAGCCTCTCCTGCAGCTGCAGATGGATGGAGGAAGGAGGAAAGGAATGGAACCCTATGTAATTACCATAGCCAGAGGCTTTGGCAGCGGGGGGAAGGAGATTGCCACGAAACTGAGCCAGCGCCTCCATATTCCCTGCTATGAGCGTCAGCTCATTACCATGGCCTCCAAAATCAGCGGGATTGATGAAAGCCTCTTTGTGGAGACCGATGAACGGCTCCGGGGCAGCTATCTGGCCAAGGCACTGCGGGGGGTCCCCTATCATTACCAGGTGGAGCCGACGGAAAAGGGCTTTATCGCAGACAATAACCTGTTCCATATCATGGCCAAGGTAATCCGGGAGGTGGCCAAGGTGCAATCCTGCGTCATCATCGGCAAATGTGCCGATTACCTCCTGAAGGATTATCCCAATGTGGTCAGCGTCTATATCGAAGCTCCCCGCAAGCAATGCCTGGAATCCATTATGGGCAAGATGCTGGTAACGGAGAAGGAAGCCGCCCGGATGATTGAGAAAACGGATAAATATCGAGCCCAGTATTACAAGTATTACACAGGGGGCGGTTATTGGACCAATCCCATTAATTATGACATGACCCTGAACAGCGCCCGGATAGGCCGGGACCGCTGTGTGGATGTCATTGAGGACTACGTCAAACGAAAGATGAGTCTGTAGAAACTAGATGTAAAGACCAGGATAGAAGGGAAAGAGGATCTGGTGAAGGGAGGCGACCCTTATGGCAATCACGCTGCAGAGGTTGTGTGAGAAGGCAAATTACCTGTATGGCATGCGAGTGCTGGCGGGGGAAAAGGGGATGGACAATATCGTCCAATGGGTCCATGAGGTGGAGGATGTGGAAACCGGCAGCTTTCTGCATGGAAATGAGCTGGTCTTTACCACCGGCATCGCCCAGCAGGGCAGTGATTGGCTGATTCCCTTTGCCCAGGAGCTGATCAAGCAGGGAGCCAGCGGCCTGGTGGTCAACTCCGGCCCCTATCTCCAGGGAGCTCCCAGGGAATTGGTGGATTTCTGTAATCAGCAGAGCTTTCCCTTGATGGACATCCCCTGGAAGACCCGCCTGGTGGATATCACCCGGGACTTCTGCAACCAAATCATCCAAAGCGACCAGGAAGAGGCTGACGTGGGAACCACCTTCAAGAATCTGATCCACTATCCGGAGGAGGAGGAGAAATATCTTCCGGTGTTGGAAAGCCATGATTTTGACCTGAAGGGCAACTACCGCCTGGTGGAGATCAGTCTGGAGGGTTCCCCCGACCGGATCTCCGCGGGTTTGCAAAAAACCAGACAGCAGGTCATCCGGGATCTCTACCGGTCCCGGAACCAGGCCGCCTTCTTCGAGACCAAGGACAGCCTCTTCTGCATTTTGGAGAATTTCAGCGAGGAGGAAACGGAGGAATTGGTCTGCCATGTTCAGGAGGATATGGACAGCCTGGCGGGGGAGCTCAGCTTCTATTTTGCCGTGGGACCGGGCAAATGCCCCCTGACCAGTCTGGCTGTCGGCTACCGGCGAACCACGGCCACCATGCAGATGGCCAGGAAAACCGAGTCCCATCTTCTCTTCTATGACCGCCTGGGCCTCAACAAAATCCTGATTTCCGTGGATGACCCGGAGATCCTCCGGGAATACTACCAGGAGGCCCTGGGGCGGCTGGAGGCCTACGACAGAGACAACGGAACCGCCTACCTGACCCTCCTGCACCGCTACCTGGTCAATGACGGAAGCGTCCAGAAGGTCGCCGACCAGCTCTTCGTCCACCGCAATACCATCAACTACCAGCTGGGCAAGATCCGTAGGATCCTGGACATGGACTTCTCCGGCATGGAAGACCGCTTCCGCCTGATGATGGCCTTCCAGATTCGGGATATCCTGTGAACGGTAGGGATCCTGCTTCTCATCGAACATCATTTTCAGACTTTGATCTTATTAGCCTTGATCCATTCGATCAGGGCTTTTTGTTTCTCAAAGTCGCTTGAAAAAGTTCTATTCCCTTATTTAAAGTCGCTTGAAAAAGCTTTGTTTATTTGAAAAAGTCGCTTGAAAAAGTTTTTGTTTCATGCTATACCATGTATAAGTTCAGAATCCATAGGGGGAAAATGCAATGTTGAAACGAAAAATAGAAAGCCGACTGACCGAGTGGAAAAATACACCCGATCACAAACCACTGATCGTTAAAGGATGCAGACAGTGCGGCAAGACATTCTCCGTATTGGAGTTTGTTAAGAAAAATTATAAACACGTCGTTTACCTCAATTTTTTTGAAAACCCGGACTATGCCTCTGTCTTTGCGGGTTCACTGGAAATTGACAACCTTGTTATGCTTCTTTCCGCACTGCTCGGTAAGGAAGCAGTCTTTGAAGCCGGAGAGACTGTTCTGGTACTGGATGAGATACAGGATTGTCCCGAGGCACGAACTGCATTAAAATTCTTTCGGATCGACGGTCGGTACGACGTCATCGGCACCGGTTCTTTATTGGGCGTGAAAGGCTATGGAAAAGAACCAAACTCAATTCCTGTTGGTTCAGAAACAGTCATAGATATGTATCCCCTGGACTTTGAAGAGTTTTTATGGGCAAATGATATTCCAGAATCTGTAATTTCTGTATTGCAGGAAGCACTACATACAGAGACGCCGGTGCCGGAAGTGCTGCACAGCCGCATGCGGCAGCTTCTGTTACAATATGCAGTCGTCGGCGGAATGCCGGATGCTGTGCAGACTTTTATAAACAGCAGACAAATGAACGAAGTACTTCGTATCCAGCGAGACATCGTTCGTTCCTATGAAGATGACATGGTGAAATATGCGGAAAAGAAAGATAAATCGCGAATCAGGGAATGCTTTCAGTCCATTCCGCGTCAGCTTGCCAAAGAAAACAAGAAATTCCAATATTCTGTTGTCCGAAAAGGTTCTACAGCTGCCAAATACGCCGGCAGCCTGCAATGGATTGAGGATGCAGGGATTATCTCCCGCTGTTATAATCTCTCTCTTACCGAACTTCCATTAGACGGAAATGCCGAAGAAGATACATTTAAAGTGTACATGCGCGATATGGGACTGTTTGTCAGTATGCTGGAGGATGGCACACAGTACGATATTTTGCAAGGCAACCTCTATGGCTATAAGGGAGCTATTTTTGAAAATTTAATTGCGGATATTTTTGCCAAAATGGGGCGGAAACTCTATTATTTCCACAAGGATTCCGGCCTTGAAGTGGATTTTGTAATCCGCTATAAGGCTGAGTGCACCCTTGTGGAAGTAAAAGCTGTGACCGGAAATGTCAAGAGTACAAAGACAATTTTGAATCACCCAGAAAAATATCATGTGAAAAGTGCAATTAAACTGGGAGATTACAATGTGGGACGCACCGGAGAGATATTGACCCTACCACTATATATGGCATTTCTGCTGCGGGCGCTTTAATCCATTGCGCAAGCAGAAGGATTCGTTATTTTCCAAACAGGTCACTGTGCGTCCCGGTGCGTGATTCTTGTGCTTTTAGGTCTGCAAAGAGTTCATCCGGATTGTTGTAGCCTTTCACGGATGGATCTTTTGCAATCGTTTCTTTGTTGGGCTGGTTGAGAGAAATGTCAAACGGAATACGACCTTCGCGGAGCGACTGACGGACAAAGACATTGAATGCCGTGGACAGGTTCATGCCGAGTTCTCCAAATAGTGCGTCGGCCTGTGCTCGACCATGGAAAAAGCGTTGACAGATGTCTGTAAAATGTGCAATATATTAACGTAAGGAAGCTTTGCTGTAGCACATAGGGATAGACAAATAGAAGGTGGAGTGAGGTGTGCATGCCCGGATCAAATTTCAATGCTCAATGTTTTGTGAAGAAAGAGATTCAGCCGATTTTCCAGGGGGAGAATCAGCCCCGCCTTCTCTATGCTACGGAGGTTCGCCCGGATGTCAGCACCCATCCCCGCATGATGCATGCCCACGGGGACCTGGTGGAGTTGATGCTGATTTACAGCGGTTCCAGCCAATATCTGATTCATGATAAGAAATATATCATCAAAGAGGGAGATCTCCTGGTCTGTAATGCAGGGGTAGTCCATGATGAGGTATCGGGACCGGATATGGAGGTGGGTACCTATTGTGTGGCTGTAGGCGGCCTTCACATGCCCGGCCTTCCGGCCAACGCCCTGATCCCTGCCGATGCCGGTTATGTATTCCCTACGGGGGAAGCCTATGAGGAGCTGCGCCAGATCTTTGCCATTATCTTCCACAGATTATCTGCAGGCGGTCCAAGGGCAGAGCTTTTCTGTAATACCTTGATGCAATCCCTTTTGGTGGCTGTCCTGACGGTTACCGAGGGGAAGAATGCCATCCAGGAAAAGCCGGTGGACGAGCCCCCCATTCTGGGACGCCGCATCAAGGAATATATTGATCGTCATTACAGGGAGCCCCTGACCCTTCAAAGCATGGGAGAAGCCCTGCATATCAGCCCCTATTATCTGGCACACGTCTTCAAGGAAATGAGTGGCTATGCCCCGGGACAGTATCTGCAGAGGCGGCGGATCGGAGAAGCTCAAACCCTCCTGATCAACACCAATCTGACCATAGCACGCATTGCAGAGATGCTGGGTTACGATACCCCCAGTTATTTTAACCTCCAGTTCACCAAGCATGTGGGCATGCCCCCCAAGCGCTACCGCCAGAATTATATTGTATCCAACGATGGAGATCCGGGGAAATCGGTGCAAAGGATGGATAAGGTGTAATCATAAGCGGTTAGCAGCAAGATTATCAATAAACTTGGTTTGGGTGTCAAAACACCCAAACCAGCGGTTACACGGATTGTTCCGTGCTACGCACTCCCACAATCCTCCCTCAATTCGGGT
>CAVLCU010000069.1:0-13105 GCA_963661545.1 Lachnospiraceae bacterium
TCCCATACCCGGAAGAGCTGCTTGGTCAGATTCTTATCCATAGCCAGGGCACTGCTCAGATGGCCGGTTCCCGTATAAGGGATGCCAAACAGATCAAAGGTGGCCTGTACCTTGCCATCTTCTCCATTGGCACCATGAAGAGCCAGGAAAACAACATCTGCCTCCTGACACAGCTGCAGAACCTTGGGACCAAAAAATTCCCGTCTGGATGCCTGAATCTGCGAGAGCCTGTCATCAAAGCTGCGCATATATGTCGCCGCTTCCTCCACATCATAGGGCTCCTCGAAGGCCCTGTCCACTGCAGCCTCCTCCCATCCCACAAATACATCCAGGAGGATGGCCTGGTGGCCTCGCTCCCGCAGAGCCTTGCAGACTCCGGTGCCGGAGACAATGGAAACCTCCCTCTCCGTGCTGGTTCCTCCCGCTAATACAACGATTTTCATAAACAAACTCCTTCTTAGTCCTCCCCCTTAACCCGCAGTAATATCCTGGGTCGGCTCGGGACCTACCACCTGATCCGTGCTGTAGTAGACAATAACCGGATCCCCTATCTCCATCGCATTGAAGATCTGCTCGGCCGCCGCATAGGGGGTATTGACGCAGCCATGGGAGCCGTTGGTCAGATAGATGCTTCCGCCGAATTCTGTCCGGCTGGTCATATCATGAATGCCGCAATCCCCGTTGAAGGGCATCCAAAAAGCCACCCTGACATCAAACAGGGTAAATTGGGCATCCTCCTTCTTGGCATCGATGGCCCATACGCTGCCCGATGGGGTCTGCCAGCCGGTGGCATCATCCCCCGTCACCACCGGTGTTTCCACCACCAGCTGCCCATCCTTATAGCACCACATGGTCTGGGTGGTGATGCAGATCTCCACATAGGTGTCCCCGATATCATTGACAGACCGATCCTTGCCCTGATAGAGGTAAACCGGCTGCACCGTAGTCTGCTGTCCCTCCTTGATCATCTGGATCAAAGCTTCTGTAGTGGATTCCTTGTCAATCACCCAGCCATAATCCCCTCCCGCCGCCAGGGTAATGGTGGGCCCCAGGGAGGTGGTGAACTGGTGCTCCAATCCAAAGGTGTCAGTTTCGTAGGCCATGTGCTTGACCCAGGCAGCCACTTGGTCCTGATCCAGGTCGTAGTTCCCATCCTCTCCCTTGACCAGCCAGGAAGCAATCGTAGCTCGATCTACCGTCATCTGTCGATCCTGAAAATCATAGACGATATTGGCAGAGGTCAGCTGGTTCATCTGCTGCAGGTCTGACTGCAAACCTGCGTCTGTACTGCGGATGGAGGGAGCCACATAGAGATCCAAAGCCTCCAAATCAATGGTTTCCTCCTCCCTCTCTATGGCCTGGGTCAGAGCTTCCTTGGTTTTCTCCCGGTCCAGAGTGTTCCCCTCTACCTCCGCTATGATTTCGAAGGAGCTGCCGTTGTCACTGATATAAGCATCCTGGGGGGAGGTAACATAGGCCGCCTGAAAACACTGGAGCTGATCCATGGCCTCCTCCAGCTTCGTCTCATCATAGGTAAAATCCGTTTTGGTATGATAGGCTTTATTCCCGGCTATGGAGAAAATCCAGGGACTGGAAGCCTGCTGCTCCAAGAGCTCCTCCACCTCTCCCTGATCCACATATTTCATGTCCAGCCCCACTCCCTGGATGGTCTCGGTCTGTCCATCCCGCTCCTGCAGGGTCAGGACATATTCCGATATGCTGTCCTGGAGAGCCTCCTTGACCTCTTCTGTCGTCTTGCCCCCACAATCCACCCCATTGATACTTGTTCCCGGAAAGAAATGGCTTGCAAAATGCCTGGAACCGATGAAATAGGCCACAAGCAAGATGGCCACCAGTACAGCCAGAATAATAATCTTGATTTTTACCTTCTTGGATAAGTGTTTCATGGTATACCCGCTTTCCCTTCAATCCATCTCAAATGCTTATGGGAGACAAGAGATCACACATCGGTCGGATCAGGCCTCATTTTCCAAAAGCTTGTTCAAACTTGCCAGTTTTACACTGACCACAAAGACGTCCGTGGCCACTGCCAGCTCCTCCGGTGTGGGAAGAGAGGGGGCGATCCGGATATTGGAATCCTGGGGATCCTTTCCATAGGGGTAGGTAGCACCGGCTCCGGTCAAGACAAGGCCGGCCTCCCTGGCCAGGGCTGCAATTGCCTTGGCACAGCCGGGCAGCGCATCAAAGGAAATAAAATATCCTCCCTTTGGGGCATCCCAGCTTCCGATTCCCAGGCCCCCCAGTTCTCTCTCCAGCACCTGTACCACTGTCTCAAACTTGGGACGCATGATGGCCGCATGCTTCTTCATGTGTTCCTTCACCCCGTCCAGATCCTTGAAAAATCGCACGTGGCGCAGCTGGTTCAGCTTGTCATGGCTGATGATCTGATAATTCATATGGCGCTGAATCTCCGCCAGATTGGCCTTGGAGGCTGCCACAGCAGAGATACCGGCTCCCGCATAGCTCACCTTGGAGGTGGAAGCAAACATATAGACCATATCCGGATTCCCGGCCTTCTCGCATTCCTCCAGCAGATTCAGAATGTGATCCTGCTGGTCCGGCTGGTCATACAGGTGGTGAATCCCGTAGGCATTGTCCCAGAAAATCCGAAAATCCCCGGCGGCAGGCTTCAGAGCCGCCATACGTCTTACCGTCTCATCGGAATAGGAATAACCCTGGGGATTGGAATATTGGGGCACGCACCAGATCCCCTTGATGGCCTCATCTTCCGCCACCAGCTTCTCCACCAGATCCATATCCGGTCCTTCCTTGGTCATGGGAACATTGATCATCTCCGTCCCGAAATACTCTGTGATGGCAAAATGACGGTCATAGCCCGGAACCGGGCAGAGGAACTTCACCGCATCCAGCTTCGACCAGGGAGTGCTGCCCAAAACGCCATGGGTATAGGAACGGGATACGGTATCAAACATAATGGTCAGACTGGCATTCCCGCAGACAATGACCTGGTCTGCCGGAGCACCCATAATGTCCCCCATCAGCTTCCTGGCCTCAGGAATTCCGGTAAGTCCTCCGTAATTTCTGCAATCCATGCCATCCTCTGCCTTGCAATCCTCATTGTCGGACAGAATGGACAGCATATCCTCTGCCAGATCCAGCTGGGCCTTGGCAGGCTTGCCGCGGGAAATATCCAGCTTCAGACCCTTTTCCTTAATCTCCTGATACTGCTTCTCCACCTCTGTCTTCAAAGCTTGCAATTCTTCCCGGTTCATCTCACCATACTTCTTCATAGACATCCTCCTTATGCCGCCTGACTTCCTATTTTCTTGCATATCATGGGCTTTTTGCAGGTTTTTTCCCCTTTCGCCTGTACAATTCTGCATCTTTGTATTGTAGTGTCCTTCATGCTGCTTGTCAAGGCATTCCTACTTTGAAAGCCCCGACTGTTCTCCCCTACCAGAACCACCTGCCGGAGGCGCCGCAGGGCAGAACCAGACCGGTGGAGGATACGGGAAGACCGATCTCCGAGGCTTCTCCCTGCCCGCCCCTGTGCTGCAGGGTTACAGACAACATGTAGGTCAGCACTGCCGGAGCCAGCCCTGTTGTATAGGAATTTATCAAAAAGAAAAGAGGATGACTGCTGAGCAGCCCTTCACAGAGCTGAAGGAAGGGAAAGATGGAATCCTCTATCTTCCAAATCTCTCCCCGGGGTCCCCGTCCGTAGGAGGGAGGATCCATGATGATAGCATCATAGCGGTTGCCCCTGCGAAGCTCCCGTTCCACGAACTTGACACAGTCATCCACCAGCCAGCGGATGGGGCGGTCGGACAAGCCCGAGGCAGCCGCATTCTCCTTGGCCCAGGCCACCATGCCCTTCGAGGCATCCACATGGGTCACCCAAGCCCCCGCCTCTGCTGCAGCCAGGCTGGCTCCCCCCGTATAAGCAAAGAGATTCAAGACCTTCACCGGCCTTCCGGCCTGGCGGATGAGAGTGGAAAACCAGTCCCAATTGACTGCCTGCTCGGGAAATAAGCCGGTATGCTTGAAGCTAAAAGGCTTGAGCTGAAAGGTCAGCTCCCGGTAGGAGACAGACCACTGGTCCGGCAGGCGGAAAAACTCCCACTCCCCGCCTCCTTTGCTGCTGCGGTGATAATGACCGTTCCTTCTTCGCCAGCCTGGATGGTCTTTGGGCGTCTTCCAGATCACCTGGGGATCCGGCCGCACCAGCAGATAAGATCCCCAGCGCTCCAGCTTCTCCCCCTGGGAGGTATCCAATACTTCATAATCCTTCCATCCATCTGCAATCCACATACTATTCTTCTTCCTTCTTCCTGCCCAATATCCCTTGCAGGATCACTGCCACAGCCCCTGCCCCCAGCAAAGACAGAACCGCCACCAGACCCAGAGCCTGATAGGTTTGCTCAGAAGTAGCTGCCATCTCCTCTTCCAGCAGGTCCCGCAGATTATAGGTTCCTTCTCTTTCCTGTCCCTGCCGGGAACCGCCGTCTTGCTTTTGGTCTTGATTTTTACTCTGATACCAGAGGATTCTTTCCAGATCCTCTACCAGATTTTCCAGGGAATCCGTCTCAAAGACATCTGCCAGCTTACATTCCTCCAGCACCTGGCGATAGGGCAAAGCTGTAGCCATGGCGGAAATCTGCATATAGGCATCCACCGCCAGATCCCTGTCCGTCTCCGCCAGGCAAAAGAGCTCCAGAGCGGCCAAAGCGGAGGTTGCATAGCTGATCATGTAAGAAGGCTGGGAAAACAAATGGGTAGTCTCCACCCAATGGTCGGCATAAGAACTATCCAGCCCATATTCCGCAACGATAGAACCTATTTCCCGGTTCATTTCCTCCAGGGTCATGTCCGGATTGGCATAGACCTGGGTCTCAAATTCATCATAGGCACAGCTGATGAGAATATTGACTACCATTTCATACAAGACATAATATTGCATGGCTTGACCCAGTTCCGGAAACATCTCCTCATAATAAGGATAGAAAAGCAGTTCCAAACCCTGGGAATGGATCTCGGACACATCCATATTGGCATTGGCATAAAGCGCCGGTGTATTGTCATGATAAATGGAATTAAAATGCCCAAACTCATGAATCACCGTAAAGAGATCCAGGTAGGAATCGTAGCGATTATCGTAAATATAGGCATCTCCATAGGCGGGCAGGTCGACGGTATAGGCCATGCTGATCTTATTTTCATCGCTCCCCAGGGTATAAAGACGGTGTGCCATGAAATAAGAAAAGCATTCCCCTATCTCCGGATTCACCTGCTCCATATAAGGCGCCAAGACCTCCAGTAAGTCCCGGTCGCTGACCTGGTAGTCTTCAAAGACCTCCTCAATCCCCGCCTCCAGGGCCTGATGCACTATATCATAGAAAAGGGGGACCAGCTCTTCCTTCACAGTCTCCCGCAGAACCCCTGCATCCTCCAGGCTATAATCCCGAAAATATCCTACTTCATAGGAATATTCCGCATAGGATTCATATCCCGCCGCTTCTGCAATCTCCGTCCGCAGCTCCACCATCTGCAGAAAGATCTCGCCCAGCACCTGATTCTCCTCCTCGTCAGAGTCATAGGAGTCCATCAGCTTTTCCTCGTATTCCGCCACCAGGTCCTGGTGTCTGGTATAGAGGGCTGCTTCCTCCTCTGTCATATCCTCATAAGCCAGGTAGGAAGCTTCATTATAAGCATCCATATCCTCCTTGCAGATAAAAGCATATTCCGATTGCAGCATCTCCCTCAAGGTGGAGGAAGCTTGATCCGCCGCCTCTGTATAGATCTCATTCACCTGCGTATTCCAGTCTGCGGCCTCCTGATCCCCCATATTGCTATAGTAATCCAGGTCAGCCAGGGCAGACATGGTCATCAGCTGATTGACCTGGTCTTTCAGGCTCTCATAGAGCTCTGTCACCCGCTCCTCCTGACCGGATATTCCACAGAGGGTCTTTAATTCCTCCACCGTCTCGGTGAAGGCATCCCCATCGAAGGACTTCCTGTCCATCTCATCCAGAGAAAGACCCTGGTGTTCCTTCTCCGGATAATAGGAGCCTTCCCCGCCTGACACCGTGGCAGCAGCCACATTCTGAACCGTCAAAGAACATAGAAGAATTCCTGTCAAACATCCCTTATTGATTGCTTTTCCACTCTTTTTCTTCATGGCAGGACCTCCCTTTTCCAAGCACCCCCATGGCAGCCGGCGCCGCCTCCACCAGGAAGGACAGCCAATGCAGCTATCAGCGAATCTTGATATGAGCTTCCCGCAGCTGGGTCTCCGTCACCTCCCCCGGGGCGCCGCACATAAGATCCTGGGCATTGCCATTCATGGGGAAGGGAATAATCTCCCGGATATTTTCCTCATTACGCAGAAGCATGATCATTCGATCGATGCCGGGGGCCATACCAGCGTGAGGCGGAGCCCCGAACTGGAAGGCGTTGTAAAGCGCACCAAACTTCTCTTTCAGGTCTTCCTGGGTATAACCGGCGATCTCGAAAGCCTTGACCATAATATCCAGATTATGGTTTCGCACCGCACCGGAGGACAGCTCCACTCCGTTGCAAACAATATCATATTGATAGGCCAGGATCTCCAGGGGATCCTTTTCCATCAGGGCTTGCAGACCCCCCTGGGGCATGGAGAAGGGGTTATGGGTGAAGATGATCTTCTTCTCCTCCTGATCGTATTCGAACATGGGGAAATCGTTGACAAAGCAGAAGCGATAGGCCTTCTCTTCACACAGGCCCAATCTCTGACCCAGCTCCGTGCGGATCTGTCCCGCATATGCCGCCGCCCGCTCTTCCTTATCCGCAATGAAGAAAATGGTATCTCCCGGCACCAGGGCAGCCAGATCCGCCATCTCCTTCTTCCTGTCCTCGGGAATGAACTTATCGATGGGCCCCTTATAGCTTCCGTCCTCCAAGACCTCCAGATAGCCCAGGCCCCCCATCCCGATGGAAGTAGCAAACTTCAGCAGCTTCTCGTGGAAGCCCTTGGACATATCTGCATGAACCTTCACCGCCCGCACCGTTTTCTTATGGAAGGGTTTGAAGGTACAGTGCTGGAAGAAATCTGTCACATCCACAATGCGTAAGGGATTACGAAGATCCGGCTTATCGGTGCCAAATTCCAGCATGGCCTGCTTGTAGCTGATCACCGGATAGGGAGCCTGGGTTACCTCATAACCCTCCGGTGCGAACCGCCGGAAGGTCTCGGTCAGAACCTCTTCCCCCACCCGGAAGACATCCTCCTGGGTGGCAAAGCTCATCTCAAAATCCAGCTGATAGAACTCTCCCGGGGACCGGTCTGCCCTGGCATCCTCATCCCGGAAGCAGGGAGCTACCTGAAAATACTTGTCAAATCCGGACACCATCAAGAGCTGCTTGTACTGCTGAGGTGCCTGGGGCAGGGCATAAAACTTGCCCTTGAACTTGCGGGAGGGTACGATGTAATCCCTGGCCCCCTCCGGGGAGGAAGCACAGAGAATAGGAGTCTGAATCTCCAGGAAACCCATCTCCGTCATTTTCTGCCGCAGATAACTGATCACCTGGGAGCGGAAGATCATATTCTCCTGCACCTTGCGATTCCGCAGATCCAGATAACGGTACTTCAGCCGAACCTCTTCCCTGGTCTCCCTGGAGGTCATAATCTCAAAGGGGAGCTGGCGATAGACCTTGCCCAGCACCTCCACGGAATGCGCCTCTAACTCAATGGTTCCGGTGGGGATCTTGGGATTATAGGTTTCCTCATCCCGGTGCTCCACCAAACCCTCCACGGAGATGCAATCCTCCTTGTTGAGGCCCTCCAGAAGGCTGGTATCCCGCATCACCACCTGCATAATCCCATACATATCCCGCAGGTCAAGAAAGGATACCCCTCCATGGTCACGGATGTTCTCCACCCAGCCTGCCAAACGCAGGCTGGCCCCCACGTCTTTCTCCGTCACCTGGTTCAAAGTTCGGTTTCGATACATGTTCGATGTGTTCATTTCCCATTCGCTCCTTCTAAATCCTCTTCCTTGATAGAGATGGTTGGGGTGTCGCCCCACCACAAATGAAAGCCAGCTGCTTTGCGCTGCAAGCTTGCCTATCTGTGCATCCGCCGTCCGGGGCTTTCAATGTAAACGTCCATGGCGGCTGACGCCGCCTTCACTACGAATGAAAGCCGACTGCTCCGCACTGGCGTGCTCCCGCAGTCGCCGCCGGTATCAACAATCCGCCCTATCGGGCTACTTGTCGATACCGTCTTGCCCGTCCGATGTCTGCGCAGCTGTGCAAGCCAGCTTGCCCATCTGTGCATCCGCCGTCCGGGGCTTTTAGAGTAAATGTCCATGGCGGCTGACGCCGCCACCACCAGGTATGAAAGCCAGCTGCTCCGCACTGACGTGCTCTCGCAGCTGCCGCCGGTATCAACAATCCGCCCTATCGGGCTACTTGTCGATACCGTCTTGCCCGACAAATATCCGTGCTTCGGCGCAAGCCCCTCACGGGACTAGCTTCGCGTCGCTAGCTTGCCCTCAGCCCGGCTGCTTGTCGGGGCTTTCAATGTAAAATAAAACTGCCCATCCTGAGCCTTTTTTTGCTCAGGACGAACAGTTGCTGTCCGCGGTACCACCTGAATTGCTGCCGGTGCAGCCACTCTACGGTTCTAACCTGCTGCTTATCGCGCAGCTGACGGCGCACCTACTGGTTCCTGCAGCATATCCTGCCACAAAACGTTGGGCTTGCAGCTGGTAAAGTGTTCTTCACGCAGATTCACTTTGCAGGATTCTCACCGGCCCTGCTCTCTGTAAACGATAAACTGCGTTACTCCTCTTCGTCATCGCCATTGGGGAAATTATATACTAAAAAAAGAGGCTTTGTCAATATGGCAGACTCACTTCCCAGAGATAAGTAGGACTTTCGGTTTATATAAGGATACTGGCCTTACTTCCGCCACTCTTCTCCTTTGTCACAACAATCTGCTTGTCCATGCGGTTCTTCAGTTCGCCCACATGAGAAATGATTCCCACCAGGCGGCTGCCGTCAGCAAGACCGGACAGTGCTCGCATCGCTTGATCCAGGGACTCCTCATCCAGAGAACCAAAGCCCTCATCCACAAACATGGTGTCCAGTTTCACTCCACCGGCAGAAGCCTGAATTTCATCGGAAAGTCCCAAAGCCAGCGAAAGCGATGCCTTGAAGGATTCACCGCCGGAAAGAGTTTTGACGCTTCTTTCCGTGCCGTTATAGTGGTCGATGACATCGAGATCCAGTCCGCTCTGGCTCTTATGATTCCCGGCTTCTTTTCTCCGTTTCAACTCATATTGGCCGCCGGACATAGTCATAAAACGAGTGTTGGCCCGTTCAATCATGCGGTCAAAGTATGTCATTTGGATATAAGTCTCCAGCATGATCTTCTCTTTACCGGAAATATTCCCATTTGCCGTATTCGATAGGGCTTTCATCCATGCATAGCGTTTCTCGAGATCCGAAAGATTGTCTGCCTGGGCACGGATATGTTGAAGAGCCTGCCTGTTTGTTTCTATCCGAGTGTGAATTGTTTTTAACCGGGCATCCCCTTCGCTCCTTTTCGCTTTTATCTCCGCTTTTTTCTTTTGTTCTTCCCTCTTATCCAGCTTGCAATCTGACGAAAGCTGATTCTGCAGATCCTTCATGGAGGATTCATAGCCGGCGATGTTCTCCTTGGACTTTTGCAAATTGCCTTGTGCTTTGTCATGCGCTTTTTTCATCTCATCGATTTGCTTTTGGAGTGACTGCACTTCTTTTTCGGCTTCTGCCTTACTTCCAAAGTGAAGGGTTTTCCTCTCGGTTTCGGCTTGTTTCTTCTGTTCTGACCAAGCCGACCGCTTGGATTTCAATTCGGTATCCCGATGGGAGATGTCGTTTTTTGTTGTATTCTGCTTGCTTTCTCTTTCCGGTAGGGTCTTCGCAAGCTCGTTTCTGCGTGCTATTCTTTTCTTTTCGTTTGCAATCTCCTTCTTGAGTCTGTCTATCTGTCCTACAACAGACCTCTGCTCCTCCGAAAGACGAGTTTCTGCCTCTTGCAGGGTAAGATCCGGCCACAGTTCCTTGACTTGCCTCTCCAGTTCTTCTGCCTTGGTAGCAAGCTTTCCTTTTGTCGTATTGCATAGGCGGCTTTTCTCCTGGGCTCCCTCGCGGGCCTTTTTGGCGGCTTCCTTCGCCTTTTTCAGCTGCGCTTCGGTGGGGGCGCTTTCCGATTTCTTTGCAAGGCATGGGTGTTCCCTGGCGCCGCAGACCGGGCAGGGGATGCCCTCCTGCAAAGCTTCGGCAAGGATTCCCGCTTGCTCGTCTAAAAACGCTCGGTTCTTTTCTTCATAGATGCGGCTTGCCGTTTCCCATGCGTCTGCTGCCTGTTGATATTCTTGCTGAAGGATCTCCAGTTCCCCACAAAGCTTGTACCGATCTTTCAAAGCAAGGATAATAGCTCCCAGTTTGCCCTGTCTGGCAAGAGCTTTATCCAGGCTGTTTGCCAGTTTTTCTTTTCCTTCTCCCGCATCGGCAAGTGCTTCGTACTCTTTTTTCAGGGTCTCAAAGGCTATTACATCCTGTTCATAGCGGGCCTGGTCCTCTTTCAAGCGGCCTTCCTGTGCAGAAATTTTCTCTTCGGCTTTTTTGATTTCCTGTTCAAGTTCTGTCAGATGATCGTATCTGGGATATTCTGCTTCAATTTTTGCTTTTTCTCCCGCAAGCTTCTCCCGTTCGGGAATTTTCTTTCTTTCTTTGTCAAATGCAGCTTGCCATGCTTCTTTTTGTTCCCGCTCTTTGGCTAAGGCTTCCCTGGTTTTCTCCAGTGAATTCTTCACAGTTTCGTATTGCTCAATTTTACCCAGGTTTCCGTTAAGCCTTTCGAGTTGGCCGTCATATGTTTTCATCGCTTCCTGCAGACCGGTATATGTTTTACTGTCCTGTTGGATGAGCTGGTCAATCAGGGCAAGGACTTCCTCGGTGGGGAGGAGCTGGTCTTTGGCCTTTTTTACTTCTATATTCCGGACATCGTCTTCGTCACAGAGCAGGCCGCCGATATACTGCCTGATACTGCTTCTCGCCGATTTGCACTGCTCGCCGAGTGTACCGGTTTCACTCTTGAGTCTTTCTTGCAGAACCTGATAAAAACCGGTTTTGAAGATCTGCCGGAAGATTTTGATGCGGTCATCCGTGGAGGCATACAGAAGCTTCAAAAATTCCCCTTGCGCAAGCATGGAAATCTGCATAAATTGGCTGCGATTGATACCCATTATGCTTTCGATGGCTTTTGTGACATCTCTCTCCTTGGTAATCACACGGCCATCCGGATATTCCAGGGTTGCCTGGGCTTTCTGTTTGGTGAAGCCTTCTCCACGGGTTTTGGGACGTTCATACTCAGGATTTCGCCTGACGGAATAGGTCTTGTCCGCATAGGAAAATACCAGTTCCACCTCGGTAGGGGTCTGGGCATCCGCATATTTAGAACGGAGCATGGACACTTCACGGGTATCTCCGCTGGGTTCACCATATAAAGCGTAGGTAATGGCATCGAAGATGGTTGTTTTTCCGGCGCCGGTATCACCGGTGATCAGATAGAGCCCATTTGTGCCCAGCTTATCCAACTCCAGAACGGTTTTTCCTGCATAGGGGCCAAAGGCAGATACCGTCAGTTTTATAGGTCTCATGGTTGGTCCTCCCAGATCTTTTCCATTAGCTCATGCATGAATTTGTTCTGTTCCTCTGTCATGGGCTGATTATTCTGCAGTTCATAGAAATCCGAAAAAAGTTCCAGGGGCGACTTGGATTCCACATCCGTCCTGCCATTGATTTCTGCATGAGTTCTGGTGCGCTGATTGTCATAGTCCAGCCTCATAAGATGATGATATACCGCACGAAGCTTCCCGATGGCATCGGGAATGTCTTCTTCGTCCGTAAGGGTGATATGGGTATAATCTTCTTGCCATGATGTGTGTGCATAGAATGACTTCAAGGTCAGTTCGGCATAGGTTCCTCTTAGTTCCACCAGATCACGCATGGGTACAAGATCCACCGTCCTATATGTGACATTGCCTTTTTCGGCAAGTTCCACCACCGTCACAGACTTTTTATCCCGTGCCTCAGAAAAGGAATATTTGAGCGGGGTACCGCAATAGCGGATCTTGTCCGAACCGCAGTTTTGCGGAGAGTGAATATGCCCCAGGGCTACATAATCGAAGCCTTCAAAAACGCCGGCGTCCACATTGTCGGTGCCGCCCACCGATATTTCTTCGGATTCCGACCGCTTCGCTCCCGTTACGAATTGGTGGGTGATCAGCACATTTCGCTGATCCGGTTTCCTTTTCATTTTTGAGACCGCATATCTTATGGCATCGGTGTAGGTAGTAATTTCCTCCTCGCAAAACCTGCGTACCTGCACAGGCTTAATAAAAGGCAGCATATAAATATGGACTGCACCGTATTTGTCCTGCAGGGTGATCGGTTCAATATCCCCCTGGTAAACCGGGGACATATGGATGCCGCCCCCATCCATAATGCGTGAGCCGAAGGCGATTCGCTCCGGGGAGTCGTGATTTCCGCTGATGACAAAGACCTGAAGCTTACGCTTTGCCAGTGAAACCAGGAAATCATCAAAAAGCTGCACCGCCTCTGCAGACGGCACAGATTTGTCATAAACATCCCCCGCGATGATTACACCGTCAGGTTTTTCCTCATCAAGGATATGGAGGATCTTCTTGAGGATGTACTCCTGATCTTCTATCATTGAGTATTCATTGACTCGCTTACCCAAATGAAGATCCGACAAATGAATGAGTTTCATACGATATCCCTCATGTGCGTTTGTTTTTTTGTAAAGTTTGGTTACACGGATTGTTCCGTGCTACGATAACCGAAAGGATTTCTTTAGGAAGCTGGAAGATTTTTCTTTCCGTAAATTTCATGAAGTACTATTTTTCCAACAAACAAATGGTTTAATCCTGCACAATGCTCCAAAGGATAATCAGCATAGCTATAATGTTCATTGAGTAATTTCATCCCATGTTTTTCTTCAAAATACCAATCAAGGCCTTGACATCCTTCTCTGTTGTGGCCCAATCGGTTGCAAACCGGATGATGGTATGGC
>CAVLCU010000070.1:0-12560 GCA_963661545.1 Lachnospiraceae bacterium
TTATGTTGGTTTGGGTAGATCTTCATTATACCTAAGAGATGAGCCTTTGGCTCATTTAAATTTTTCAATTTACACCATTATACATCCTTAACCTTTGAATCCAATCAGAAAATTCAATCATGATATATTCAACCCCTGACGGTTCACCATGATAATGAATCCCATATTTACAATTTCTGCATTGTAACGAAGCCATCAATCCGGCCCTCCTATCTTGTACATTTTTCCATTATGCAGTAATTCCACATCGCCTTTCACGTAACCCTCTCCAAGAAGTTCGCCAACTCTGACTATGACTGAGTATCGGAATAATTTTTATGCTTGGATATTTTGTATTGAGCCATTCGGGATATTTTCCACAGACCACAATTGCCGACGGCGAAATAGTGTGCACCATTGCTTCGACACCACCGATAAAAATTCTTCTTGCTTCTGGATCACTTAAAGTTCCGTTCGTAGTTATTGCCACAGTTGAATTGCGAGGCAATCCGTCAAAACACCAGTTCCACGTGTGTTCTGGTCCAAAGCCGGCTGTCGGGATCATCATCCCCCCGGCCTTTTGAACTGCATACGCTATCACACGATTTCTGTAACAGTTCCAAATAAGCATGTTGTCACTGTAATCTCTGTAAAGGCTAAAATCAGTCGATATAAAACCCTTTGCCTTTAATAAGTATGGCAGGTAGTAATCAAATCGGTTCCACAATCGCTCAAACTGATAATCATCACAAAAGCAATGAATCCACCAATCCTTTGGATTTTAGAACTGTGTAGCCACACATGTCCACCTTCATGAAGCCCAGTAATATTTCCCTGAATTTTCCCTTGTCAAGTATGCCTACAGGCGAAAGGACAGGAGGAGGGTGAGGATGGTATCGGAATCCGTCAGATCCAGGCCGGTAAGCTGTTTGATGGTATTCATGCGCCGGCAAAAGGAGGTGCGGTGAATGTAAAGCCTGTTGGCAGCCAGGGTCATGTTGAGATTGGAAACCAGATAGGTTTCCAGGGTCTTGACCAATTCGCTTTGGTGGAGGGCATCATAGCCTTCCAGCAGACGGAGGGCAGGGTGGCGGAGGAAGGGGGCGGAGATAGCCTCCTTCATAGATTGGGTCAGGTAATCCAGCCTCAGGTCATCGAAGAGGTAGTACCAGAGGTGGGGGTGCTTGCGGGCTCCCATTTCCAGTGCTGCCTTTGCGGCTCGCCGAGCCTGGGATAGCTGGGAAATGTCCTCAAACAGGGGGCTGACACCGGCTTTACAGATATTATCCCGCACGAAATAGGCTATCTTCCGGAGGATAGCTTCCAGATGAATCCTTTGGCCGGAGGCATTTTTTCCCAGATTGAGGATAAGCAGGATCTCATTTTGCATGTAAATGGCACAGGAATTGGACCATTCCCGCTCCAGATAAGCGGACAGGTAGGGAAGCACCAGGTAGAGCTGGGCATTCCATTCCGGCTCCGTGTGAAAGCGGAGTAAAATGGCCAGGAAGGTATCATCGACAGCCCAATGGTACTGCCGGAGGATGGCATAAAGGGTATCCGGGGCGCAGGTCTCTTCCTGCAGCAGAAGGTGGCAGAGGCGATGCATCTGATCCCGGGTCTGGCGGGCAGGAAAGAGGTTCCGGTGGGCGAAGAGATCCTGCACATAGGAGGCGTAGAGGGAGAAAAAACGCTCGGCCCCCACAGGCAGACGGCGGTGGCCGGCCGGGAGAACAGCTACGATGCGTGCAATATAATGGCCCTGGATGAAGATATTCTGGCAGAGATTCATGGTATCTGCGGCATCCGTGTAATAATAGAAGGGGGTCTTTTCCCGGGCAGCCTGGTGAAAACGCTGACGAGAAACCAGATCCTGGAAGAGCTCCGTCGGTGTATGATGGCTGTCCCGGAGGTTCCTGCTCTTGGCATAACCCTTAGTATAATAGATATAATTCATATCCAGATCTACAATCGCAAAATCCAGAGGAAGAAAGTCTTGCAGCATGAGAAAAAGCTGGTCTGCCTCTTGATTGTCCAAAATCCCCCTGACAAAACCCAGCTCCCACCGGTGGAGCCTCTGCAGGATACCGGATAGGGCTTCCGCCAGACGAAAGGGAGGGTCCGGTGAGACTATGACGGCCAGGTTCCCCTTCTCCCGGAGGGATTCCAGGCCAGGAAAGTCGCCATCGTCGGCAAAAGGCTTGTCGATTACCAGAATGGCATGGAGATTCTCCTGCCTGAGCTTTTGTCCCGGCCAGGTCTTTTGGATGGCCTCCAGGAAGTCAGGAAGAAAGGAGGGGGAGAGAAGGTATAGGGTAGTTTCCTCCAGGGCAGATGATTCGCAATAGGTGGACACCTGCTTGATTTCGGAGCCCGGTGGAAGGGCAAGGGGCTGAAAATCGCCTGTTTCCCCCTTCTCCGGAGCCGGTGAGGGGGAGGGATAGATACAGGAAGCCCCGGAGATCGTCTGATAGAGATAAAGCAGCAGGTCAAAGGCTATGGTCATAGGGTCCTCCTTTGGGCAGAGGTTGATGGAAGGAAGCAGGTCGGGATTTGTGCAAGCAGGGAGCGCCGGCATCCAATTCAATAGGGAACATGCTACAGATTATAGCATCTCCAGGAGGGAATAACAACAAAAGGCGGATTTTATTTGAAAAAAGGGTGCTGTACAATGTAGGAAGAAGAAAAGGAGGTAGACCTATGAAGGATGCTAAGGCGCTTTTTGAGGAAAGATTGGAACGTGTCAATAAGGCGATTCGGCTGGAGATTCCGGACAGGGTGCCCATATGTCCCTTCTTCGCATCCTGGGTGCAGCGGTCGGAGGGATCCAGCTATCGGGATATCTATTACGATCATGAAAAGGCAGGTGCGGCAACAGTAGAATTCTATAGGAAGAATCCCCTGCTGGATGCCAATTACGGAGTGAATGCCACCAGTGGCCGGGCTAATGAGCTGGCTGGTTCTACCATGATTGACTGGCCGGGACGTCCGGGAACCATCGTGGACGATTATTGCTCCCATCAGGTTCTGGAGCAGGAATATATGACCCAGGAGGAATATCCGGAGCTTTTGGGAAATTATACCCAATTCATGCTGACCAAATACATTCCCAGAGCCTATCCTTCCCTGAAGGCTTTTGCCGGGATTAACCTGATTCCCACCATTGTCCTGAATACCAGCCTGCTGGCCACCCTCTATAGTCCACAGATGCAGGAGGCCTATGCCACCCTGGCTCAGATTGCTGCTGCAGATGCCCAGTGCGCAGCCATTGCCGGCAAGTATTCCGCAGAGCTGGTCAAGCTGGGCAGCCCCAGCATGATGACAGGAGCCGCAGAAGCCCCCTATGATATCCTGGGAGACTATTTCCGGGGAACCATGGGCATGTTCGAGGATCTGACGGATGAGGATATGCAGGAGTATCTGGAACAGGCCTGTTACCTCTTTGCAGACCAGCAGATTCAGCAGCTCCAGTATTTTCGTCATGTGGATCTGCCGGTACGCCGGGTCTTCTTCCCCCTGCATAAGGGCATGGACGGCTTCATGAGTGAGAAGCAATATGAAAGGTTCTATTGGAAGCCCCTGAAGAAGATTATCCTGGCCTTGCTTGACATGGATGTCACTCCCTATCTCTACGGGGAGGGGCGTTACGATACCCGGCTTGAGATGCTGACGGATGTGCCAAAGGGAAAGGTCCTCTATCACTTTGAGCGGGTGGATATGAAGCGAGCCAAGGAGATTCTGGGAGGCAGAGCCTGCATCATAGGAAATCTTCCTATCTCAGAGCTGGAATTTGGCAAGAAGGAGACAGTAATCCATAGTACCAGAAAGCTCCTGGATGACTGTATGCCCGGCGGCGGCTATATCTTCGACTTTGACGGCTGCCTGGAAAATGCCCGGCAGGAAAATCTGGACGCTATGTTTGAAACCTTAGTCAAATACGGAAATTATTAAAAAAGAAGGAAGGCACCCTCCTCAGGAAAGAAAGGAGGGTGCCTTTTTCCTCTCTTATAGGTGATCAGATGGAAGCAGGCATAGGATGCCAGCGGCTTTAGTTGGCTTTAGGCAAGGGACGGTTACTTGCATTGCTAAAAGACTTGTGAAAAGCCCTAAAAAGATATAAAATGACAATGAAACCTGAAACCTAAGACAGGCTTTCATCCCTGGTGGAACCGCGCAGGGTGCGGTATGGGGGGGATTTGGCGGATATGCTGCACCGACAAAAGGAGGAGGTGTCCTTATGGGGATTTACTTGAATCCGGGCAATAGGGGCTTTGCCACAGTAAGGAAGGGGCATTATGTGGATAAATCCGGCATGATTCGCCTGATCAATGCCGGTATCGGAACCGTACAGAAGCTGACCTGTGTCAGCAGACCCCGCCGCTTTGGCAAGTCTTTTGCGGCCAAGATGCTGTGTGCCTATTATGACAAGACCTGTGATTCCGCCTCCTTGTTTGATGATCTGGAAATCGCCGGGGCGGAGTCCTATCAGCTGCATCGCAACCAATACGATGTCATCTATCTGGATATGACGAATATCATGGGAAAAACTGAGCCTGGGGATATGATTTCCTTTATTCAGACCAGAGTGACAGAGGAGCTTTTGCAGGCTTATCCGAACCTGCAGGTAGGCAAGGCCTTTGACGAAAGTCTCCTGCGGGTTACGGAACTGACCGGCAATCCATTTATCGTAATCATAGACGAGTGGGATGCCCCGATCCGTGAGACCCCGGAGATGGAGAAGGAGTATCTGTATTTTCTGCGTACCCTCTTTAAGAGCAGCGGAACCACGGACAGAATTTTTGCAGCAGCCTATATGACAGGTATTCTGCCCATTAAGAAGGATGGTTCCCAGTCGGCTATCTCCGATTTCGAGGAGATCACCATGGTGAAACCGGGGGTTTTTGCCCCTTATGTGGGATTTACCGGGGAAGAAGTGGAGAAGCTCTGTAGGGACTATGGAGTGGACTTTTCAGAGATGAAGCGATGGTATGACGGCTATTCCTTCCGCGAAGCGGAATCCATCTATAATCCCAATTCGGTCATGAAAGCCATTCGTAACAGGGACTTTGATTCCTATTGGACGCAAAGTTCTGCCGCTGAGAGTTTGATGGGATATATCAATCTGGATTTTGATGGTTTGTCTAAGACGATTACTGACCTCATCGGAGGGGTGGAGGTGGGGGTGAATACCAAGGCATTTGCCAATGACCTGGTTAGCTTTCGGAATAAGGATGACGTGCTGACTCTCCTGATTCATCTGGGCTATCTGGCTTATGAGGAGGAAAGCGGAAGAGTTCGAATTCCCAATCAGGAAATTCGGCTGGAGTTTTCCTATTCCATCCGGGTGAGTCGTCGAGATGAGACCATTCGCCGTGTGCGGGAGAGTGACCAGCTGATCTACGATACAGTTCATGGCAATGCCCAGGCCGTGGCAGACCAGATTGAGAAGATTCATGGGGAGGAAGCTCCCTTGTATTACAATTCGGAGCAGGCTCTGCGAAGCGTTGTGAAGCGGGCTTATTTCAGCTATGCAGATGAATATCTCAGGTTTGAGGAGCTGCCTGCAGGGGTAGGTTATGCAGACTTGGTATATTTGCCCAGAAAAAGCTCTCCCCTCCCGGCTTTGGTCATCGAACTGAAGTGGAAGAGATCCGCGCAGGGAGCTCTCGCCCAGATCAAACACAGGCACTACCCAGATGCCATCCGGGATTATGGGGGCGAGATCCTGCTGGTGGGAATCAATTATGATAAGGACGCAGCCCCGGGGGAGCGGAAGCATACCTGCATCATCGAGAGGCTGGACAGGGAGGGAACAAAGTGACCATTAATGAGATTGCGAAGATGGCGGGGGTCTCCCGGGCTACGGTTTCCCGCTATCTGAATCAGGGATATGTCAGTGAGGAGAAGAGTCAGAAGATTCGCCGGGTGATAGAGGAAACCGGCTACCAGCCCTCTGCCCAGGCTCAGATTCTGCGCACCAAGCGTACCAAGCTGGTAGGGGTTATTATTCCCAAGATTAACTCGGACTCTGTCAGCCGCATGGTGGCGGGGATCAGCGGCGTTCTCTCCCAGGCGGGTTATGGTCTCCTGCTGGCCAACACGGATAACGATGAGGAGGAGGAGCTGAAGTATCTGCGGGTCTTTGCCTCCAACAATCAGGTGGATGGGGTGATCCTGACGGGAACCGTCCTGACCCGGGAACACCGAAAGCTGATTCGGGACATGCAGCTTCCGGTGGTGGTTCTGGGTCAATGCATCGATCAGTGCTCCTGCGTCTATTTCGATGACTATCAGGCTGCCAGGAAATTAACGGAATCCTTGCTGCGCAAGGGGAAGAAGATTGGCTATATAGGGGTTACCCAGAAGGATCAGGCAGCAGGCAAGATGCGCCTTCAGGGCTTTGGGGATGCCCTGGAGGCAGGCGGACGGGAGCTGAATCCGGACTGGATGGAGGAGGCCAAATTCCGCCTTTCCTCCGGCTATGAGGCGGCAGAGCGGCTTTTCACCCGCCAGCCGGATCTGGATTCCCTCTTCTGCGCCACAGATAATATAGCCATCGGCGCCATGACCTATCTGAAGAAGCGTAAGATACGGATCCCCCACCAGGTGCAGGTGGTGGGCATGGGAGATTCGGAAAAAGGCCAGGTGGTGGAGCCGGCCCTGACTACTGTGCACTACTATTACAAGACCAGCGGTCAGGAAGCCGCCCGCCTTCTGCTGGAACTGCTGTCCGGCCAGGAGGATGTCCGGAAAGAGATCAAGATGGGCTACAAAATCATTGAGAGGGCTTCGGTCCGGAAATAAAATCATTCGCTGCGAAGGACTTTGGGCAAAGTGCCTGAAAAATCCTTCGCATTTTTATGTAAAAAGTCAATGAACTTTTTATTTACAAAAGAGGACTGTCTGGGTATAATAGAGTCAAGATGTGAGAACGATTTCACATAGAGGAAAGTTGAAGTTTCAAGAAAGAAATGGGAAACTGTTGGGGAAGCAAGTCAAACAAGGAAGAGAGGATATGAGATGGATTACAGGAATACAGCACAGGAAATCCTGACCCATATCGGCGGGAGGGACAATATCGTGTCGGCTGCCCATTGTGCCACCCGCCTGCGGCTGGTGATCGCTGACAACAAGAAGTGTAACAAGAAGGCTCTGGAAGAGACAGAAGGGGTGAAGGGAGTCTTCGAGGCCTCCGGCCAGATACAGATTATTCTGGGAACCGGAACGGTGAACAAGGTCTTCCAGGAATTTGTTCAGCTAGCCGGGATTCAGGCCGGAACCAAGGAAGAGGTCAAGGCAGCGGCAGCTTCCAGGCAGAATCCCTTCTTACGAGCCATCAAGACCCTGGGAGATATCTTTGTTCCCATTATTCCGGCCATCGTAGCCAGCGGTCTTCTGATGGGTCTGCTGGAGGGTCTCTGTAATCTCTGGCCTTCCATGGCGGATTCCGGCGCCTATCAGATCTTTCATCTCTTCAGTAACACGGCCTTTGTATTCCTGCCGGTCCTCATCGCCATCAGCGCGGCCAAGACCTTTGGCGGCAACCAATTCCTGGGGGCGGTGATTGGCATGATCATGATCCATCCGGATCTCCTCAACGCCTGGTCCGTGGCAGGCATGCAGGCGGCAGATATCCCCAGGGCTTCTGCCTGGTTCGGCCTCTATGAGATCAACCTGGTGGGCTATCAGGGACATGTAATTCCTGTGATCATCGCAGTTTGGCTGATGTGCTGGCTGGAGAAGAGACTCCACAAGATCGTGCCGGAGATTATTGATCTCTTCGTGACTCCCCTGGTTACCGTCCTGGTGACCGGTTACCTGTCTTTGACCGTGATCGGGCCCGTCTTTTCTACCGCAGAGAACTGGGTTCTGACCGGCGCTCGGGGTCTTATCGGACTTCCCTTCGGTATCGGAGGCCTGATTATCGGAGGTCTCTACGCTGTCACGGTGGTAGCCGGCGTGCATCATATGTATAATGCCATTGAAGCCGGTCTTCTCAGCGCTACCGGCCTCAATATCTGGATGCCCATAGCAACAGCGGCCAATGTAGGCCAGGGGGCGGCAACTCTGGCTTTGGCCCTCAAATCCCGGAACAAGAAGACCAAGGCAGTGGCCCTGCCCGCCTCCCTGTCCGCCTTTCTGGGGATTACGGAACCGGCTATCTTCGGTGTCAATGTCCGCTATATGAAACCCTTTATCGCAGGCTGCATCGGCGGCGCCTGCGGCGGCCTGGTGGCAGGCCTGACCGGGGTGGGAGCCACCGCCTATGGTATCACCGGAGTCTTCGGTTTCCTGATCACCACCCAATCTCTGGTCAGCTATGCTTTGGTTATGCTGGTATCGGCGGTCGTATCCTTTGCTATCTCCTGGATCCTCTACAAGGACCAGCCCGCAGACCAGGCGGGACAATCCTCTCAGGGGGAAGCCCCCGGGAGGGACCAGGAATCAAAGCATATCATAGCCTGTCCGGCTTTGGGGCGGGTGATGCCCCTCTCCCAAGTGCCGGATGAGACCTTTGCCCATGAGATCCTGGGCAAGGGGATGGCCATCCTGCCGACGGAAGGTAGGATCCTGGCTCCCTTTGACGGCAGCATCGATACGGTATTTGACACTAAACATGCCATCGGCATGACCTCCACAGACGGAGTGGAGATCTTAATCCATGTGGGAATCAATACCGTGGAGCTGGGAGGGCGTTTCTATCAGGCCCATGTAGCAGAGGGGGATTCGGTGAAACAAGGTCAGCTGCTCCTGACCTTCGACATGGCCGCCATTCAGCAGGAAGGATATGATATCACAACCCCTCTGGTGGTGACCAATAGCGATGACTACGACTCCGTAAGCCTGGTACAAGAGGGTCTGACCAAGCCCGGCCAGCCGGTGCTGGAAGTGAGCGAGGGAGCATGAGAGGGTATGAGGTGGCATAGAAAAGCATGAGGTGGCATCAGAGAGCATGAGGGAGGTTATGAGAGAGACTAGGAAAGTAATCATGAAGGAGGCCTGGAGAGAGGACAGCTGGCGGCTGAAATTTCACCTGATGCCTCCTCGGGGCTGGATGAATGATCCCAACGGTCTGTGCTGCTTTGGAGGAAAGTACCATGTGTTTTTCCAATATCAGCCGGAGGATGCCAGGGGAGGCAGTGGACATCCCAAGGTCTGGGGGCATTACGCCGGGAAGGATTTCCTCCATATGAGGTTCGAGGGAATTCCCTTCCCCTGCAATGCCTTGGATCAAAATGGAGCTTATTCCGGCTCTGCCCTGGCAGCGGATGGGAAAATGCAGGTCTTTTATACCGGCAATGTTCGGCTGGAGGGGGATTATGATTACATCCACCAGGGCAGGATCAGCAATACCCTGGGGATCTGCAGTGAGGATGGGATCCATTTCGGAGAAAAAAAGCTCCTGCTGAACAATGCCGATTATCCTGCCTCCTGTACCTGCCATGTGAGGGATCCCAAGGTCTGGCAGGAGATGGGCCGCTACTATATGGTGCTGGGTGCCCGGCTGCAGGAGGATGTGGGGGCAGTGCTGGTCTATGAAAGCAGCAACCTGTCCGATTGGACCTACCGAGGGATGGTGAAAGCCCCAGACCAGATGGGTTATATGTGGGAATGTCCGGATTATTTCCGCCTGGGCAGGCATTGGGTGCTGGCTTCCTGCCCCCAGGGAGTGGCCCATGAGGAGGATAGCTTCCAGAATGTATATTCCGCCGGCTACTATCTGCTGGAGGAGCCCCTGGTTTTTGCCGAAGAATCCCGGTCGGATCAGGGGGAAGCCTGGGAGAAGAGCCTCCCTCTTGGTAAAAGTGCCTATCGGGAGTGGGATAAGGGATTTGACTTCTATGCCCCCCAAACCTTCCAGGATCAGGAGGGCAGAAGAATTCTGATAGGCTGGGCAGGAATGCCGGATGCGGAATATCAAAATCCCACGACAGACCTGGGTTGGCAGCATGCCCTGACCCTGCCCCGGGAGCTGGTGGCCGGACCGGCGGGCATCTTGCAAAGACCGGTGGAGGAGCTGAAGCAGCTTCGCTATGGCCAGACCTCCATTGATTCCCAGGGAAGCTTCCTCCTGGAGGATGGCAGCGGAGATTTGGAGATGCAGGTCAATCCCCTGGATCTGCGCCAGGCCTATCAGACCTGGGAGGTTGACATAGGGGAAGGCTGCAGGCTGACCTATGAAGAGGGTCTGGTTCGACTGGAGCTGGAGGAGGACTGGGGTCGGGGACGCAGCTGGCGGCAGGCTCGGATAGGGGCCTTCCGCAATGCCCGAATTTTGGTGGACACCTCCTTGGTAGAAATCTATATCAACGACGGGGAAATGGTCTTGACTTCCCGCTTCTACCCGCCTTATAGTGAAGGAAAGGGAAAGCGGAGACTGGAACTTCGCTTCCATTGCCCCGGCATGGAGATGACCGGCTGGCAGATGAGGGCCATGGATGACCATGGATGGCCCTGAAAGACAAAGACTATGAAATACTAGACAATCCTAAGAAGGGAGAGTAAAAGAATGAGCAAATTTACTTATGTCATCAAGGATGAGGTTGGTATTCACGCCCGCCCGGCGGGTCTGCTGGTGAAGGAGGCTAAGAAATATGCCTCTGCAGTGACCCTGGAGGTCAATGGCAAGAAGGCGGATGCCAGGAAGCTGATGGCAGTGATGGCTCTGGGAGCCAAGTCAGGCCAGGAGCTGACCGTAACGGTGGAGGGCTCCGATGAGACTGAGGCGGCGGATGCCTTGAAAAGCTTTTTGGCAGAGAATCTGTAAGGTCTTTCTTTGGGCGGCAGAGGTCCTGACCGCCTGGGAGAGGGGGCTATCAGTGGGATGCCACGACAGGCCTGCAGCATATTCTTGCATGGATGGGAAGTCGCCAAAGGGCGGAAAGGGGAAGAGGATGGAGAAGATTGGCGGAAAGTCTATTTACCAGGGAATTGCCATGGGGAAGATCCTGTATTATGGGAAGGAATCAGGCCTGATTAAGCGCTATAAGATAGAGGACGTGGAGGCGGAAACCGCCCGTTATGAAGGGGCGCGGGATACGGCGATTCAGCAGCTGCAGGAGATTTATGAGACCGCCCTCCAAAAGGTAGGGGAAGAAAATGCAGCCATTTTCCAGGTACATGCCATGCTGCTGGAGGACGATGATTTCAATGATTCCGTCCGCAATATGATCGCCACCCAGCAGGTCAATGCAGAATATGCGGTCACAGCTACAGGGGAGAACTTCTCCGCCCTCTTTGCCCAGATGGAGGATGACTACTTTCGGGCAAGGTCAGCGGATATCAAGGATATCGCAGACCGGGTAGCAGCAGTGCTGACCGGGCGGGAAGCGGACAGAAGTTTTCAGGAGCCGGTGATTTTACTGGCAGAGGATCTGACCCCCAGCGAAACGGTCCAGATGGATAAGGAGAAGGTATTGGCTTTTGTTACCAGGGAGGGCTCTGCCAATTCCCATACGGCGATTCTGGCGCGAACCATGAATATTCCTGCCTTAATCGGGGTTCCTGTGCAGGCCGAATGGGACGGAAGGCAGGCGGCGGTAGACGGTCATCAGGGTCTTCTCATCCTGGATCCGGATGCGGCAACCAGGGAGGACCTCCAGCGGCGGCAGGATCAGGATGCCGAGAAGCGTCGGCTTCTGCAGGAACTCAAGGGACAGGAAAATGTTACTCTGGACGGGAAGAAGATCAACCTTTATGCCAATATTGGCAGTCTGGCTGACGTAGGCGCTGTCCTGGCCAATGACGGAGGGGGCATCGGCCTCTTTCGCAGCGAATTCCTTTACCTGGGTCGGGAATCTGCCCCCACGGAAGAAGAGCAGTTTCAGATCTACAAGTCTGTGGCTGAGATGATGGCCGGGAAAAAGGTCATTATCCGCACCCTGGATATAGGAGCAGACAAGCAGGTGGATTACCTGGGATTGGAGAAAGAGGACAATCCGGCTCTGGGCTATCGAGCCATCCGCATCTGCCTGGACAAGCCTGCCCTCTTCCAAAGTCAGCTGCGGGCCATCTACCGGGCCGGGGCCTTCGGCAATATCTCTGTCATGTATCCCATGATTACCTCTGTGGAGGAGGTGCAAAGGATCAAGACCATGGCTCAGGAGGTCAGACAGGGCTTGCAGGCCGACGGAATCCCCTTTGGAGAGATTGAGCAAGGCATCATGATCGAAACCCCGGCGGCAGCCCTCATCAGCGATCAGCTGGCCGGGGAGGTGGACTTCTTCAGTATAGGCACCAACGATCTGACCCAATATACCCTGGCTATGGATCGGCAGAACAACCGGCTGAGCTCCTTCTACCAGCCCCACCATGAGGCCATCCTGCGTCTGATTCGGATGACCGTGGAAAATGGGCATGCAGGCGGATGTTGGGTGGGCATCTGCGGGGAACTGGGAGCTGATCTGGAACTGACAGAGACCTTCCTGCAGATGGGCGTGGATGAGCTCTCCGTGACACCGGGGATGATCCTGCCCCTGCGGGAGAGAATCCGAAACAGCCATGGAAGGGCATAGAGCAGCTAAGAGTGTTCTGTTGCCTGCCTTGACCTTGAGAGAGATGCAAAAGATGGTCTTGAAATG
>CAVLCU010000071.1:0-12454 GCA_963661545.1 Lachnospiraceae bacterium
TTATTCTTTTTGTTTTGACACAGGATGATCATTTGGCCGGCCTTTGTACAGTAACTATTGGTTGGGAGGTTCCGAAAACGTGAGAGAAAAAGGCTTGCAAGAAAAGATCTTTTGTTGTATATTTGTCTCGATTTAATTTCGTGTTTAGAACGCAGGAGGGAATGAGGTGGCGAAGTATCTGGTCATAGTGGAATCACCGGCCAAGGTGAAGACGGTCAAGAAGTTTTTGGGGGCGAATTACGAAGTAGCTGCCTCCAATGGCCATGTGAGAGATTTGCCCAAGAGTCGTCTGGGTATTGATATAGAGAATGATTATGAGCCAAAATATATCACGATTCGGGGAAAGGGGGAACTGCTGGCAGGTCTGCGCAAGGAGGCCAAGAAGGCAGAAAAGGTCTATCTGGCTACGGACCCTGATCGGGAGGGAGAGGCTATCTCCTGGCACCTGTCTAAGGCCCTGAATCTGGATGAACAGAAGATGCGAAGGATCACCTTCAATGAGATTACCAAGACAGCAGTGAAGGCTTCCCTCAAGGAAGCCCGGGACATCGACATGAATCTGGTGGATGAGCAGCAGGCCAGGAGATGTCTGGACCGGATGGTGGGTTATGAAATCAGTCCCCTGCTGTGGAAGAAGATTAAGAGGGGCTTAAGTGCCGGCAGGGTTCAGTCTGTAGCTCTTCGCATTATAGGTGACCGGGAAGAGGAGATTAATGCTTTTATTCCCAAAGAATATTGGACTTTGGATGCCCTGTTTCAGGTTCCGGGGGAGAAGAAGCCTCTGGAGGCGCATTTCTATGGAAGAGACAAGGAGAAGATCAGCCTGAATTCGGAGGAGGAGTTGAATCAGATTCTCCGGGAGCTGGAAGGTCAGGAATTCTCCGTGGCGGAGGTCAAGAAAGGAGAGCGAACCAAGAAGGCTCCTCTGCCCTTTACCACCAGTACCCTGCAGCAGGAGGCGGCTAAGACTTTGAACTTCTCCACCCAGAAGACCATGCGGCTGGCTCAGCAGCTCTATGAGGGCGTGGATTTGAAGAATAATGGTACGGTGGGACTGATTTCCTACCTGCGTACCGATTCCACCCGTATTTCCGAGGAGGCGGACCAGGCCGCCAGGGCTTATATCCGGGATCAATATGGAGACCAGTATGCTGCAGCCGGAGAGACCACAGAGAATAAGAATAAGAAGGCTCAGGATGCCCACGAGGCCATCCGCCCTACGGATGTGACACGGACGCCGGTGGTCATGAAGGAATCCCTCAGCCGGGATCAATTCCGTCTCTATCAGCTGATTTGGCGCCGCTTTGTGGCCAGCCGAATGGCTTCTGCCGTCTATGAAACCCAGTCGGTACGCATCCGGGGCGGGGAATACTATTTCACAGTTTCCGCCTCCCGACTGAGATTTGATGGATTCCTGTCTGTCTATGTCCAGGAAGAGGAGGAGAAAAAGGAGAATACCCGAGGTCTGAAAGGGTTGGAAAAGGGTGAGATCCTTACCCTGGAGTCCTTTGATAAGGAGCAGCACTTTACCCAGCCTCCGGCTCATTATACCGAGGCCTCTCTGGTGAAGACCCTGGAGGAGCTGGGCATCGGTCGCCCCAGCACCTATGCCCCCACCATTACCACTATCATCAACCGCCGCTATGTGGCCAAGGAGAATAAGAACCTCTACATGACAGAGCTGGGGGAAGTGGTCAATCATATGATGAAGCAGGCCTTCCCCAGTATCGTAGATGTGAATTTCACCGCCAATATGGAGGGACTGCTGGACTGTGTCGGGGATGGTAAGGTTCCCTGGAAAACGGTATTGCGGAATTTCTGGCCGGATCTGGCAGAGGCAGTGGCTCAGGCGGAGAAGGATCTGGAGGAAGTGAAGATCGAGGACGAGGTCACCGATGAGATCTGCGAGGTCTGCGGACGCAACATGGTGATCAAATACGGCCCCCACGGCAGGTTTTTGGCCTGTCCGGGCTTTCCGGACTGCCGTAATACCAAGCCTTATCTGGAAAAGATTGGTGTCTCCTGTCCCCTGTGTGGCGGCGATGTAGTTCTGAAGAAGACCAAGAAGGGGCGGAAATACTATGGATGCTCCAATCATCCTGAATGCGGCTTTATGACCTGGCAGCGTCCCTCGGCCGAGAAATGCCCCCAGTGCGGCGGCTATATGCTAGAAAAGGGGAACAAGCTGGTCTGTGGGGATGAGAAGTGCGGCTATGTGACGGAAAAACCGAAAAAGGAAGAATGAAAAGAGGCGGAACTCCGGAAAGTGGAAGGGGTTCCGCTTTTGTCTTGCATTCCGCCCATTCCACCAGGGCAATACAAGCCGGACCAAATAAATTTGTCCCGTCTTGTCTTGCCCTGTTGGTTTGCGCCTGGGCAGAGAGAGCCACGTTCGGCGCAAGCGCCAGACCCGCCTGCTAAGCAGGCTATCCGCTGCTGGCGCAGCTCCTGTCTGACGCTGAATGGGCGTTCCGCCCATTCCAACAGTGCAATACAAGCCGGACCAAATAAATTTGTCCCGTCTTGCCTTGCCCTGTTGATTTGCGCCGAACTGTTTTGTTCAAATTGTCAGAATTAATCTTGAAATTTGGTGAAACACGTGATAAACTATTAACTAATAGAAATCGGGTGAAATTACTGAAAGGAGAGGGAAATGAGCGTACAATTACTGGACAAGACACGGAAAATTAACAAGCTTTTGCATAATAACAGTTCCACAAAAGTTGTATTTAATGACATTTGCGATGTGATGATGGAATGCCTGGAATCGAATATTCTGGTGATTAGCCGTAAGGGGAAGGTTCTGGGAGTGGCGAATTGCCCCGGCGTGGAGAAGATTCAGGAATTGCTCTCGGACACGGTAGGGGAGCATGTGGATTCTTTGTTGAATGACCGTTTGCTCAGTGTGCTTTCCACCAAGGAGAATGTGAACCTTCAGACTCTGGGGTTTGAGGGAGAGAATGCTCGGAAGTATACGGCCATCATCAATCCCATTGAGATTGCCGGAGAACGCCTGGGTACGGTATTTATGTATCGTTTTCAGCCTTCTTATGACATTGAGGATATTATTGTCAGTGAATATGGTACCACAGTGGTGGGCCTTGAGATGATGCGGTCGGTGAATGAGGAGAATGTGGAAGAGAATCGGAAGATCCAGGTGGTGAAGTCTGCCTTTAGTACCCTGTCCTTCTCGGAAATGGAAGCCATCATCCATATTTTTGAGGAACTGGACGGCCAGGAGGGGATTCTGGTTGCCAGCAAGATTGCAGACCGGGTGGGGATCACCCGCTCCGTGATTGTGAATGCCCTGCGTAAGTTCGAGAGCGCTGGTGTCATCGAGTCCCGCTCCAGCGGTATGAAGGGCACCTATATCAAGGTTTTGAATGATTACATTTTCGATGAGTTGGAGGATGTGAAGGCCAAGAGGCAGAGCAAGGCCCAGGAGAAGGAAAAGGAAAAAGAGGATTAGCGTTGACTAATTGACAAATGCTGTGATATAGTCCCTTAGGAATCCTTCGTGAGGGAGTAGTGGCGCATAGCGTGACAAGTCAACATACTGACCGCCAGGTCTGGCTTGTCTTAAAGAACGAGACTCATGTATGCTCAAAACAAGCATACATGCAGTCTCGTTTTTGTTATGAAAGCCCCGGACGGCAGACACAAGCTGTGGGATGCTTGCATACCACAGCTTGTGGATATCGGACGGGCAAGCCGACATCCGCAAGGAGGACGATAGTCCGGATTGCGGATGCCGGCGGCAGCTGCGGGAGCACGTGAGTGCGGAGCAGCTGGCTTTCATGATGTGGTGAGACGAGACGGCCGGGCTGAGGGGCAAGCTAGCGACGCGGAGCTAGTCCCGTGAGGGGCTTGCACCGACGCACGGATATTTGCCGGCGGCAGCTGCGGGAGCACTCTGTACGGTGCACGTGAGTGCGAAGCAGCTGGCTTTCATGAGGTGGCAAGACGGACAGCCGGGTTTTCGTCTGCAGTGAGACAAAGCAGCAAGCCCTGCCCTCCATCGGGGAGGAAGATGACATAGGAGAGGACGGATAGGATGAAGGATGCATTTCTGAAGACATCGGAGGAGCTTCTGGAGATCACAGGTACAGATGGGGCCGAGGGATTGACGGAAGCTCAGGTGGAGGAGTCTCGCCGCAGGTACGGCACCAATACCTTTGTGCAGCAGAGTCAGGAATCCCTGGCCAGGCGGGTCTGGGAGGCAGCAACGGAACCCATGTTGGTGATGCTTTTATTTGCGGCGGCCATCACTCTGGCGGTGAATATTACCCGCTTTCTGACAGGAGGGGACTATAACTTCCTGGAGTGCCTGGGTATTTTCGCCGCCATCAGCCTGTCTGTGGTGATCACAGTCATTACGGAGGGCAAGAGTGCCAAGGCTTTCGAGGCATTGAATCGGATCAATGAGGATACCCTGATCAAGGTGATCCGGGAGGGGGAACCCCAGCTGATTCCCCAGAAGGACCTGGTGGTGGGGGATCTTGTCCTGATTGAGACAGGGGATAAGATTGTGGCAGACGGGCGGCTGCTGGAGTCCAATGACCTAAGTGTGGATGAATCTGCCCTTACCGGGGAGAGTCTGCCGGCGGAAAAGGATGCTGCTTTTGTCTGTACAGCTTCTACTCCGGTGGCGGAGCGGGGAAATATGGTCTATTCCGGCTGCTTTGTATCCGCCGGAAATGGCCGGATGCTGGTGACCGGCGTCGGCAATGACACGGAGTTCGGTCAGATCGCCCAGGAGCTCTCTACCATAGAGAAGACCACTACCCCCCTGCAGGAGAAGCTGGATCGGCTGGGCAAGACCATCACCATTCTGGGGGCTTCTGCGGCAGCCCTTGTATTTACCATCGAGGTGATCCAGTTCGTCTTGCAGCATCAGCTGTCTCTGAATACGGTATCGGATGCCTTTATCACCAGTATTGTTCTTATCGTGGCAGCTGTTCCGGAGGGTCTGCCTACCATTGTGGCCGTGTCCCTGGCTTTGAATATCATCAAAATGTCCCGGGAAAATGCCCTGGTGAAGAAGATGATCGCCTGCGAGACCATCGGTTGTGTCAATATCATTTGCTCCGACAAAACCGGAACCCTGACGGAAAATAAGATGACGGTGCAGGAGATTTATTCCCATGGGGAATTGCTAAAGCCGGAGGATCTGAAGGATCCTCTGCTGCTGCGCAATTCTTGCATCAATAGCAATGCCAACATCAACGAGGAGGAAGGAAGCCTGACCTTTATAGGCAATCCCACCGAATGTGCTCTTTTGGTGGCTGCCCGCAAGGCCGGGACGGATTACCAGGAGTTGAGGCGGGAGGCCCGGATTGTCCGTATTTTCCCCTTCTCCTCCCAGAATAAGGATATGACTACCCTGGTGGAGGAAGCGGATGGGCTGATGGTCTATACCAAGGGAAATCCGGAGAAAATTCTGTCTCTGTGCGGGGATGTATCCCCCAAGGAGCAGGCCCGGATCCAGCAGCTGATGGAGGATTATCAGAGCAAGGCGGGGCGTCTCCTGGCCTTTGCCCACAAAAGGCTGGAGACTTATGAGGGAGAAGGACAGGAGGAGTTGGAGAAGAATCTAAGCTATGACGGCTTTGTGGTCATTTCCGACCCCTTAAGTCCCGACGTGGATGAGGCCATTCAGCGGTGCCGCCAGGCGGGCATCCAGGTTAAGATGCTGACCGGGGACAACATCCGGACGGCCAGAGCCATCGCCCAGGAGCTCCATATGCTGGATGAGGGTCATATTGCGGTGGAGGCTTCGGAGATTGAGACCATGTCCGACGAAGAATTGCGCCAGGCCCTGGGGAAGATCCAGGTCATTGCCCGCAGCACTCCCCTGGTGAAAATGCGGGTGGTGAAGCTTCTGAAGGAGGAGGGCAATGTGGTGGCAGTCACCGGAGATGGCATCAATGACGCTCCGGCCATCAAAAACGCCGATGTGGGGATCGCCATGGGCATTGCCGGAACAGAGGTCACCAAGGAGGCCAGTGATATGGTCTTGCTGGATGACTCCTTTTCCACCATTGTCAAGGCGGTGCAATGGGGCAGAGCCATCTATGAGAACTTCAAGCGTTTCATCCAGTTCCAGCTGACGGTCAATGTATCCTCTGTGATCGTGGTCATCTGTTCCATTTTGGCCGGATTTTCCGCCCCCTTCACCGCCCTGGAGCTTCTGTGGATTAATATTATCATGGATGGGCCCCCGGCTCTGACCCTGGGACTGGAGCCTATTCGGGAGGATCTTTTGAAACATCCCCCCACCAGACGAAACGAAAATATCCTTTCCCGGGATATGCTGGTTCGTATTTTTTTCAATGGAGCCTATATATCCCTGGTCTTTATGCTGCAGCATTTTACTAACTTTTTGGGGGCCAAGCCGGAGGAAGAGTCCACGGTATTATTTACCCTTTTCGTCCTCTTCCAGCTCTTCAATGCCTTTAATTGCCGGGAGTTGGACAATGCGCCCATGTTCCGCAACCTCCTGAAGAATCACCTGATGCTGGGGGTCTTTTTCCTGGTTCTGGTCTTGCAGGTGGTGATTACGCAATTCGGAGCGGCTGTCTTCGAGACAACTCCCCTGTCCCCGGTTCTCTGGGGGAAAATGCTCCTGGTAGCTCTTACGGTGATCCTGCTGGATGAGGGTTGGAAGCTGGTGGTGAGGGGGCTGAGTTCCCGGAGAGGCTGAGGTTGGCACCGCTGCAAGGGAAAGCAAAATGGAGGTTTCCGTCTCACTACGTAATGAAAGCCGACTGCTCCGCGCTACGCGCTCCCGCAGTCGCCGCCGGTATCCGCAATCCGGACTATCGTCCTACTTGCGGATATCGGCTTGCCCGTCCGATATCCACAAGCTGTGGGATGCTCGCATCCCACAGCTTGTGTCTGCCGTCCGGGGCTTTCATTTAAAAAAATGTCAAAAGTAAGAAAACGGGAGATTTTATGAGATAGTTGGAGAAAGTAGGAGGAAAAGGGAGAATAAGGAGTAAAAAACAAAGTTGCGAAAATTCCGGCATTTTACTAATATAGGATTCATCAAGTAGCACTCGAGCTTGATGAGTGCTAATAAGGTAAGAAGAACATCATTTTTCTTAAGGAGGCATATATAATGAAGTTAGTACCATTAGGTGACAGAGTAGTTCTGAAGCAGTTAGCAGCAGAAGAGAAGACCAAATCAGGAATCATCCTTACCTCTCAGGCTCAGGAGAAGCCCCAGGAGGCAGAGGTTATCGCAGTCGGACCGGGAACGGACGAGGTGAAGATGGAAGTAAAGACCGGAGATAAGGTTATCTATTCCAAATATGCCGGAACAGAAGTGAAGCTGGACGGCGAGGAATATATTGTTGTGAAGCAGTCAGACATTCTGGCTATTGTTGAATAAGACGAGGAGGCTAAGGTATCATGGCAAAGCAGATTAAATACGGAGCAGATGCAAGAGCTGCTCTTGAAGCAGGCGTTAACAAGCTGTCCAACACGGTTCGTGTGACTCTGGGACCCAAGGGAAGGAATGTAGTACTGGACAAGCAGTACGGCGCTCCTTTGATCACCAACGATGGTGTTACCATTGCCAAGGAGATCGAGCTGGAGGATGGCTATGAGAATATGGGTGCTCAGCTGATCCGTGAAGTGGCAGCTAAGACCAACGATGTAGCCGGTGATGGTACCACTACCGCTACCGTTCTGGCCCAGGCTATGATCCATGAGGGAATGAAGAACCTGGCAGCAGGTGCCAATCCCATCGTATTGAGAAAGGGCATGAAGAAGGCAACCGAGAAGGCTGTTGAGATCATCGCCAAGATGAGCAAGAAGGTAGATGGCAAGGATCAGATCGCAAGGGTTGCAGCCGTTTCCTCCGGTGACGAGGAAGTGGGAGCCATGGTAGCAGATGCCATGGAGAAGGTTTCCAAAGATGGCGTTATTACCATCGAGGAGTCCAAGACCATGAAGACCGAGCTGGATCTGGTAGAAGGTATGCAGTTCGATCGTGGATATGTATCCGCTTATATGGCAACGGACATGGAGAAGATGGAAGCTACCCTGGACAATCCCTATGTTCTGATTACCGACAAGAAGATCAGCAACATTCAGGAGATCCTGCAGCTGCTGGAGCAGATCGTACAGTCCGGTGCAAGCTTGCTCATCGTTGCTGAGGATGTAGAGGGCGAAGCTTTGTCTACCCTGATTGTCAATAAGCTGCGGGGAACCTTCAAGGTAGTAGCTGTGAAGGCTCCGGGCTATGGCGACAGAAGAAAAGAGATGCTGCAGGATATCGCAATCCTTACCGGCGGCAAGGTTATCTCTGAGGAATTGGGCTATGAGCTGAAGAGTGCCACCATGGATATGCTGGGTCGTGCCAAGTCTGTGAAGGTTCAGAAGGAGAATACCGTTATCGTTGACGGATGCGGCTCCAAGGATGAGATTCAGGCCAGAATCGGTCAGATCAAGTCTCAGATCGAGAAGACCACTTCCGATTATGACAAGGAGAAGCTGCAGGAGAGACTGGCTAAGCTGGCAGGCGGTGTAGCCGTGATCCGTGTAGGAGCTGCTACCGAGACTGAGATGAAGGAAGCCAAGCTTCGTATGGAAGACGCCCTGAATGCCACTCGTGCAGCGGTAGAAGAGGGTATCATCGCAGGCGGCGGTTCCGCTTATGTACATGCCACCAAGGAATTGGCTGAGTATGTAGATGGTCTGGAAGGGGATGAGAAGACCGGAGCCAAGATCGTTGTGAAGGCTCTGGAAGCACCTCTGGCTACCATTGCTGAGAATGCAGGCCTGGAGGGCGCTGTTATCATCAATAAAGTAAAAGAATCCAAGATCGGTGTTGGATTTGATGCATACAAGGAAGAGTATGTAGATATGGTTAAGGCAGGCATCCTGGATCCGGCTAAGGTGACCAGAAGCGCTCTGCAGAATGCTACCAGCGTAGCTTCTACCCTGCTTACCACAGAGGCTGTCGTATCTACCATCAAGGAGCCCCAGCCCCCCATGCCGGCAGGCGGCAACCCGGGCATGATGTAAGCAGACCGATCCGGGAAAAGTAAAATCATAATGCAGGAGTCATCGCATAGACGATGGCTCCTGTTTGTGTTACAATGACCCTGTGTTAAAAATCTTTATACGGGAGGACATGCCTCATGAGTGACATGTATATAGAAATTCTGATTCCCAGGATGAGGTCGGCAGCCAGCGTATTGGGTCAGGCCGCCCTGATTAGCCTGACCGGGCTGGCCATCGTATGCGGAGTGGTCCTGCATCCCCTTTTCCTGATTGGGGCAGTGGCATTTTTGGTGTTGGATTTTATCTTTCTGCCTCGATTCAATGTAGAGTATGAGTATCTCTATGTCAATGGGGAGTTGACGGTGGATCGGATCTTCTCCAAAAGCCGTCGGAAACGAGCCGGAAGCTACCGTATCGACCAGCTGGAACTGATGGCACCCTTGGGCTCCCCACGCTTGGAAGGTTTATCCAGGGGAAGCGGCATTAAGACCCTGGATTATTCTTCCCACCGGCCGGAGGCCCAGGTCTATGTCATGTACCTGACCGGAAGCGGTCAAAAGGAACGGGTTTTGCTGGAACCCAATGAGAAAATGCTAAAAGAGCTCCGCCTGAAGATGCAAGGCAAGGTTTTTATGGATTGACATACAATTTTTTTTTTGCTACACTCAACTACAAAATATTGGTTACAGTGTCAAAAGCCTGAGCCCACGACATGCTCGCGACGCGAAGCTAGTCCCTTTAGGGGCATGTCGGCGGGGGAATGGCTTTATGACACGCCCTTCAATGAGGGTGAAGTGGGGCAAAAGCCCCGGAATGTGGCTGCGCAGCCCGGAGAGCTTGAGACGCGGAGCTAGACTCGTGAGGGACTCGCCCGCCTGTGCAGACAGGACGGGCACGCAGGAGAGATTATAGAAACCAGGGAGGAAAACAATGGGTACAATTATCGGTGATGGAATTACTTTTGATGATGTTCTGCTGGTACCGCAGTATTCAGAAGTAACACCTAATATGGTAGATCTGACCACCTATCTTACCAAATCGGTCAAGCTGAATATCCCTATGATGAGTGCCGGCATGGATACCGTGACGGAGCATCGGATGGCAATCGCTATGGCCCGGCAGGGAGGAATCGGCATTATCCACAAGAATATGTCCATCGAACAGCAGGCGGAAGAGGTGGACAAGGTGAAGAGATCAGAAAACGGTGTCATCACGGATCCATTTTATCTATCTCCGGAACATACCCTGGAGGATGCCAACAATCTCATGGCCAAATATCGGATCTCCGGTGTGCCCATCACGGAGGGCAAGAAGCTGGTGGGCATCATCACCAACCGAGATCTGAAGTTTGAAGAGGATTTCAGCAAGAAAATCAAGGAATCCATGACCTCCCAGGGTCTGATTACCGCCAGAGAGGGGGTTACCCTGGAGGAGGCCAAGAAGATCCTGGCCAAGGCTCGCAAGGAGAAGCTTCCCATCGTAGACGAGAATTTTAACCTGAAGGGTCTCATTACCATCAAGGACATTGAGAAGCAGATCAAGTATCCCCTGTCCGCCAAGGATTTCCAGGGACGTCTGCTCTGCGGGGCAGCAGTAGGTATCACAGCCAACGTGCTGGACCGGGTAAGTGCTCTGGTGAAGGCTCATGTGGATGTGATTGTCATTGACTCCGCTCATGGACATTCCGCTAACATTTTCAAGACCCTGCGCAGCATCAAGGAGGCATATCCGGATTTGCAGGTCATCGCCGGCAATGTGGCCACGGCGGAGGCTACCAGGGACCTGATTGCAGCAGGGGCAGATGCGGTGAAGGTAGGAATTGGTCCCGGCTCTATCTGTACCACCCGGGTGGTAGCCGGCATCGGTGTTCCCCAGATCAGTGCGGTCATGAATTGCTATGAGGAGGCCAGGAAGACCGGAACTCCCATCATCGCCGATGGAGGTATCAAGTATTCCGGGGATCTCACCAAGGCCATCGCGGCAGGCGCCAATGTCTGCATGATGGGAAGCATCTTCGCAGGCTGTGACGAGAGTCCGGGAACCTTCGAGCTCTATCAGGGAAGAAAATATAAGGTATACCGGGGCATGGGTTCCATCGCCGCCATGGAGAATGGCAGCAAGGATCGATATTTCCAGACCGATGCCAAGAAGCTGGTTCCGGAAGGAGTAGAGGGACGTGTGGCCTACAAGGGAATGCTGGAGGACGAGGTATTCCAGCTGATCGGAGGCCTTCGTTCCGGCATGGGTTATTGCGGGGCCAAGGATATTGAGACCTTGAAGACCACAGGAAAGTTCGTCAAGATTTCCGCCGCATCTTTGAAGGAATCTCATCCCCACGATATCCATATCACCAAGGAAGCACCAAATTATAGTACAGACGATAAATAAGCGTGAACAAGCAAAAGAGGGAACCAGACAGAGCTCTTGTGAGAGTTTAGGCCGGTTCCCTCTTTGGGCCTTCCCGGGGGGCACAGGAGGAAGGCTGGATGGACCAAGAAGGACTGGAAGAGGAATTGAGGAAAGAGAAGAATGAGCGATCGAAGCTTTCGCCTGGGCCTGGCTCAGATGGATACCGGGGAGGCCTGGGCAGAGAATCAGAAGAAGATAGAGGCTTTCATCCTGCAGGGTCTGGAGCGGGGAGCCCAGCTGATGGTATTTCCGGAGACGGCAGATTATATCGGAACGGATTTCCGGGGGCACAGCACAAGGATTCCGGGGCCGGTCACAGATTTTTTTGCAAACCAGGCTGCCAGACATGGCATTTATCTGCATTGCGGCAGTTTGACGGAGATGGCCGGGGATGGAAAACTGCGTAACACCAGCCTGCTTTTCGACCCCCAAGGCCGGATCCTGGCCCAATATAGCAAGCTCCACCTCTTCGATGTGGAGTTGGAGGATGGGCCCAGCTACCGGGAATCCCGGGAAATCTCAGGCGGCCAGGAAATCGTCCTGGCAGATACCCCTTTGTGCACCTTGGGCTTTAGTATCTGCTACGACTTGCGATTTCCGGAACTTTTCCGCCTGATGGCCCGGCAGGGGGCCCAGGTGCTGGTGAATTGTGCCAATTTTACAGAAAATACGGGTAAGGATCACTGGGAACCCCTGCTGCGGGCCCGAGCCATCGAGAACACCTGCTATGTGGCAGCCGTGGGTCAGTGCGGACGCAAGCCCAAATTCCGGGCTTGGGGTCATAGTATGCTCATTGATCCCTGGGGCCATGTGGTGGCTTCCCTGGGGACGGAGCCGGGTCTGCTGGTGGAAGAGGTGGATCTGGCTCGGGTGGATGAGGTAAGGCGTCAGATTCCCTCCCTGAGCAACGGGCGGGAGGATATCTATCAGCTCCAAAGCAGGAGAATCTGCAGGATGGATGGACCATGCCTGTGAGGGAGGGTGCTGTGTGCCAGTGGCACACGTTTAGCACCGACCGAAGCGGAGCGTAGAC
>CAVLCU010000072.1:0-12429 GCA_963661545.1 Lachnospiraceae bacterium
GCCTTTGACCAGCATGAATCAGGATACTGCAAAAAAAGAGAAATTATCCGAGGAGGGGCTGGTGGGCATTGCGGCCGATCTGGTGGAATGCCAACCCATTTACCAGGGAATGGTCAGAAAGCTGCTGGGTCGAACCTGGGTGGTGGATACCATCGACCATGCCATTGCCCTGGGAAGAAAATATGGCCACCGTCTGCGGATGGTTACCCTGGAGGGAGAACTGCTGAGTCCGGGGGGTTCCATGACCGGCGGTGCCTTCCGCAATTCCAGTAGCCTTCTAAGCAGAAGGCGGGAGATCGAAGAGCTGGAGCGCAGCGTCCGTACCCTGAAGAGGGAGATGGAAACCATGACAGGGGCTGTGGAGGAAGACCGCCGTCAGAGAAATCAGCTGCGGGAGGAGGAGAACCGTCTGGCTAAGCTGCTGCAAAAGCTCTACCTGGAGCAGAATACGGCTAAGATGAATCTGGCAAGCCTGCAGGAGAAAACCGATAAGGTCCGAAAGGATTATCAGGGGCTGCAAAGGGAAGGCCGTGAGATGGAAGGCCAGGTAGCGGAGATCAGTGACAGCCGCAGGGAGATTCAGAATCAGATGGAGCTTTCCCGGCAAAGGGAAGAGGAATTAAATCAGGCTGTGACCCAGGCGGGAGCTGCCCTGGACAGGCTGCGGGGGTTGGAGAAGTTAGCCCTGAACCACCAGGAGGAAGCCAGACTGAGCACCGCCAGGATTCAACAGAATTACGGATTCGCCCAGGAAAATATCCGTTCCGCCCAGGAGGAGCTAAAACGCCTGGAGGAGGATCAGGCGACGGCAGAGACCAACCTGGCAGAAGAAGGCAGGGAGGTAGCCAGGAAGGAGGAGGATATCCTGGCTATTCAGGCTACCATAGAGGCTGCGGAAGGGACCCTTCAGGCCGATCTGACCCAGCTGGAGGCTTATCGGAAGCAGAAGGAAGAGATGACCGCCGCTCAGAAGACCTTTTTTCAGAAAAGAGAAGACCTGTCGGATCATAAAAGTCTAATGGACAAGGAATGTTTCCGTCTGAACGCTCAGATAGAAAAGCAGGAGGAGGCCAGGGAAGCTGCTGTGGCCTACCTGTGGGAGGAATACCAGCTGACCCCCGACCAGGTGGAGGAAGCGGCGGGACAGGCAGAGGAAGAGGGGCAGGATCGAAACAGCTTAAAGAAAGAGATCTCCGGCATCAAGGAGGAGATCCGCGGGCTGGGACCGGTCAATGTCAATGCCATAGAAGAATTCAGGGAATTGCAGGAGCGCCATGGCTTCCTGTCAGCCCAGCACAGCGACCTGGTCAAGGCGGCGGAAACCCTGCAGGGGATTATCCAAGAGCTGGACGGGGGGATGCGCAGGCAATTTGAAGAAAAATTCGCCCAGATCCGGACAGAATTCGACAAGGTCTTCAAGCTTCTCTTTGGGGGAGGCCGGGGTACCCTGGAGCTTATGGAGGAGGAGGACATTCTGGAGGCGGGAATCCGGATTATCTCCCAGCCTCCGGGCAAGAAGCTGCAGAATATGATGCAGCTTTCCGGAGGAGAGAAGGCTCTGACAGCCATTGCCCTCCTCTTTGCCATCCAGAATCTGAAGCCATCCCCCTTCTGCCTCCTGGATGAGATTGAAGCCGCCCTGGACGACTCCAATGTGGGAAGATTTGCTAAATATTTGCATAAGTTGACAAAGAATACACAATTTATTATTATAACACATAGGCGCGGAACTATGATGGCGGCAGACCGCCTGTATGGCATCACCATGCAGGAAAAGGGAGTCTCCACCCTGGTATCCGTCAGTCTCATTGAGGGAGAATTAGATAAATAGCAGGAGGTGGCTCACCATTGGCGGAGGAAAAGGTAGGTTTTTTTAAGAGACTTGTCAAGGGTTTGTCCAAGACCCGGGCCAGCATTGCATCCGGAATTGATTCTATTTTCAAGGGATTTTCCAGCATAGACGATGATTTCTATGAGGAAATTGAGGAAATCCTGGTTATGGGAGATATGGGAATCAATACTACCACGGCGATTCTGGAAAACCTGAAGAAGGAGGTGGCCCAGCGCCACATTAAGGAGCCTGCACAGTGCAGACAGCTGCTCATTGACAGCATCCGTCAGCAGATGGAGGTGGGAGAGACCGCCTACGAATTCGAGAATCGCAGGTCTGTGGTTCTGGTCATCGGGGTCAACGGCGTGGGCAAGACCACCTCTGTGGGCAAGCTGGCAGGCAAGCTGAAGGATCAGGGCAAGAAGGTGATCCTGGCTGCGGCAGACACCTTTCGGGCGGCGGCCGGTGAGCAGCTGGAGCAGTGGGCTCACAGGGCAGGTGTAGAGATGATCGGAGGCCAGTCCGGGGCAGATCCCGCTTCGGTGGTCTATGATGCGGTAGCAGCCGCCAAGGCCAGACAGGCCGATGTCCTTCTGTGCGATACAGCCGGGAGATTGCATAACAAGAAGAATCTCATGGAGGAGCTTCGGAAGATTTACCGGATTCTGGATAAGGAATATCCGGAGGCCTATCTGGAGACCCTGGTGGTTCTGGATGGAACCACCGGACAGAATGCCCTGATACAGGCTCGTCAATTCAATGAGGTAGCCAATATTACCGGAATTATATTGACCAAGCTGGACGGAACCGCCAAGGGGGGTATTGCGGTGGCCATTCAATCGGAGCTGGATATTCCTGTCAAATACATCGGTGTGGGAGAATCCATCGATGATCTGCAGAAGTTCAATCCGGAGGAATTTGTAAATGCATTGTTTAATCTATCGCCGGAAGACGGAAAGGAAGGCTAATATCATATGCTTACATTGGACAAGTTTGAGGAAGCCTCGGAGGCAGTCAAAAGGGTCACCCAGGAGACTAAGCTGATCTACAGCGACCATTTCAGCAGCCTAACGGGCAATAAGGTTTATCTGAAGCCGGAGAATATGCAGCTGACCGGCGCCTATAAGCTGCGGGGAGCTTACTACAAGATCAGTACCCTCAGCGAGGAGGAGAGAGCCAAAGGTCTGATCACTGCCTCTGCAGGCAATCATGCCCAGGGGGTGGCCTATGCGGCCAAATGCTTTGGCGCCAAGGCGGTGATTGTGATGCCCACCACCACCCCCCTCATCAAGGTGGAGCGGACTAAGGGCTATGGAGCTGAGGTGGTTCTCTACGGGGATGTCTACGATGAAGCCTGTGACCATGCCCTGCAGCTGGCAGAGGAACATGGATATACCTTTATTCATCCCTTCGATGACCTGACGGTGGCCACCGGACAGGGAACCATTGCCATGGAGATTTTTCAGGAATTGCCTCTGGTGGACTATATCCTGGTTCCCATCGGAGGAGGGGGTCTGGCAACGGGGGTATCGACCCTGGCTAAGCTGCTCAATCCCAAGATCAGGGTAATTGGCGTGGAGCCTGCAGGTGCCAATTGTATGCAGGTTTCCCTGGAAAAGGGAGAGGTAACCACCCTGCCTTCGGTCAATACCATTGCAGACGGAACGGCAGTAAAGCGTCCGGGAGATAAGATTTTCCCCTATCTGAGGGAGAACCTGGATGATATCATAACGGTGGAGGATGACGAGCTGATCGTGGCTTTCCTGGACATGGTGGAAAACCACAAGATGATCGTAGAGAATTCCGGTCTGCTGACCGTAGCTGCCCTCAAGCATATGGAGGTCAAGGGAAAGAAAATCGTTTCTATCCTAAGCGGCGGTAATATGGATGTCATTACCATGTCTTCCGTGGTTCAGAATGGTCTCATTGCCAGAGACCGGATCTTTACCATCTCTGTTCTCCTGCCGGATAAGCCCGGTGAGCTGGTAAGAGTCTCCTCGGTCATTGCCGAGCTCAGGGGAAATGTGGTGAAGCTGGAGCATAACCAGTTCTACAGCACAAACAGAAGTGCTGCCGTTGAACTGAAAATTACGCTGGAGGCCTTTGGAACGGAGCATAAGATGCAGATTATCCAGGCTCTGGAGGATGCCGGTTATCGCCCGAAGCAGGTTCGGGCCAATCTCTAAGCAGTCTTGCCCCGGACAGAGGGGGGACAGTCTGCAGGCCATGTCTCGCCTGCAGCGGATTCCAGTCAATCGGTCAGCAGTCTGGTCTGCTGCGGGGACAGATTGCCCTGGCGGATAACCGACAAGGAATAAAGGATGAAAAAACGATTTAAGGTTAAGAAAAAAACAGTATTTAATGCAGCTTTTTTGGCAGTGGTGGTTCTCCTGACCTTCTTTGGAGTTCTGCGGGGACAGGACATAGGAGAACTGATCGCTGCCATGGGGGAGGCAGATGGTCATTATCTGATGATGGCAGTGGGCTGTGTCCTGGTCTTTATCTGCGGCCAGGCGGTTATCATCTGGCTGATGATGCATGCCATCCATCTTCGGCAGAATATGGGCAAATGTCTGCTTTACTCTTTTACCGGATATTTCTTCTGCAGCATTACCCCCTTTGCCAGCGGCGGACCGCCCATGCAGATCTACTATATGAAGAAGGAGGAGGTTCCCATCCCCGTATCCTCCGTGATTATGCTTCTGGTGACCTTTATGTACAAGGTTGTATTGGTAGTGGTGGGGATTGGTCTTATGATTTTCGGGCATAGCTTTTTTCGGCAATATCTAAATGGCATGCATACCATCTTCGCTATCGGACTTTTTTTGACGGAGGGCTTTTGCTTCCTCCTGGGCTTGTTTATCTTCCATCCCAACCTGGCTAAGCAGGGCATGGAAAAGGGGCTGGCATGGCTGGAGAAGAAGCGTCTGATGAAACACAAAGAGGGGCGCATGGAGAAGCTTTTGGCCTCCATGGACCGATACAAGGAGACGGCCACCTTCTTCAAGGAGCATAAGCTGACCATGGTGCTGGCCTTTCTGCTGACCCTGGCACAGCGCTTTATTCTCTTCTATGCCACTTATTTTGTCTATCGAGCCTTTGGTCTCTATGGAACCTCCTTTTGGACCATCGGATTGATGCAGGCAGCCATCTCCATTTCTGTGGACATGCTGCCTATTCCGGGAGGTATGGGAATCAGTGAAGCTCTCTTCCTGAAGATTTTTGCCCCCATATTCGGCAGCAGTCTGGTACTGCCCGGGATGGCTCTGAGCCGGGGAATCAGTTACTATGTGCAGCTTTTTCTCTGTGCTGTGATGGCAGTGGTATCCCATTTTGTATTTCACCGGGAGAAAAGACGCTATGATGCAAGAAGAGCCTAGGATAGGAGAATGCAAAGGCCAAAGACGAAATTATCAGCGGGAGCTGGAGAAAATCCTGTCTCGCATACAGGGGGAGGAAAGGGTGCCACGTCTGCTGCTCCACAGCTGCTGTGCTCCCTGCAGCTCCTATGTGCTGGAATATCTGTCTCAATATTTTCGGATTACCCTATTTTATTATAATCCCAATATCGCCCCAAAGGAGGAATACCGCAAGCGGGTGGAGGAGCAGAAAAGGCTGATTGAGGCAATGCAGACCAAGTATCCGGTGGACTTTCTGGAAGGGGACTATGAGCCTTGCTGCTTCTATGAGCTGGCTCGTGGCCTGGAGGATATGCCGGAGGGGGGAGAACGCTGCCGGAGATGCTTTGCCCTAAGATTAGAGAAAACAGCTTTGGAGGCGGCAGACAGGGGGGTGGATTACTTTACCACCACCTTGTCCATCAGTCCCTTGAAAGATGCTCAGCTTCTGAATCAAATGGGTCTGAGTATAGCGAAGGATTATGGCCAGACCTACCTGGTCTCGGATTTCAAGAAAAAGGAGGGCTACAGGCGTTCCGTCGAATTGTCCCATATCTATGGTCTCTATCGGCAGAATTATTGTGGCTGTATCTATTCCCGTCGGCAAGCAGAGAGGGAAGGAAGATTGTAAGGAAAGAGGAAGGAGAAAAATCACCATGGCACAGCTTTGGGGAGGACGTTTTACCAAGGAGACCGATCAGCTGGTCTATCGTTTTAATGCATCCATCGGATTTGACCAGAAGTTTTATAAGCAGGATATTCAGGGCAGCATGGCTCATGTGAAAATGCTGGCCAAACAGGGAATTTTGACAGAGACAGAGAGGGATCAGATCCTGGAGGGGCTGGAGGGTATTCTGGCAGACGTTGAGAGCGGAACCTTGCAGATTACCAGCCAATATGAGGACATTCACAGCTTTGTGGAGGCCAACCTCATCGACCGTATCGGGGATGCGGGAAAGAAGCTCCATACAGGACGGAGCAGGAATGATCAGGTGGCTCTGGATATGAAGCTATATATCCGGGACGAGCTTCAAATGACTGATGAGCTGGTCAAAAAGCTGCTGGAAGCCATCGAGAAGATCATGGAAGACCATATCCATACCTATATGCCGGGCTTTACCCATCTGCAGAAGGCTCAGCCGGTAACCCTGGCTCACCATGCGGGAGCTTATTTTGAGATGTTTAAGAGGGATCGCGGCCGTCTCAGGGATATTTATGCCAGAATGAATACCTGTCCGCTGGGCAGCGGTGCTTTGGCCGGAACCACCTATCCTCTGGATCGGGCCTATACGGCGGAGCTGCTGGGCTTTGATGGTCCCACCGCCAACAGCATGGATTCCGTATCAGACCGGGATTATGTCATCGAATTCCTGTCTGCCCTGTCCCTGATTATGATGCACTTAAGCCGCTTCAGCGAGGAGATTATCACCTGGAATACCAATGAATATGGCTTTGTGGAGATTGATGATGCCTACAGTACCGGCAGCTCCATCATGCCTCAGAAGAAGAATCCGGATATAGCGGAGCTGGTGCGAGGCAAGACCGGCCGGGTTTATGGTGCCCTCCTGTCCCTGCTGACCACCATGAAAGGCCTGCCCCTGGCCTACAACAAGGACATGCAGGAGGATAAGGAGCTGACCTTTGATGCCATTGACACCGTCAAGGGTTGTCTGGCTCTCTTTACCGGCATGATCTCCACCATGAAGTTCCGCAAGGATGTGATGGAAGCCTCGGCGAAGAAAGGCTTTACCAATGCCACGGATGCAGCGGACTATCTGGTGGGCAAGGGAGTTCCCTTCCGGGATGCCCACGGCATTGTGGGACGGCTGGTGCTGGCCTGTATCGACAGGGGCTGCGCCCTGGATGACCTGTCCCTGGAGGATTATAAAAGCTTCAGTCCGGCCTTCGAGGCAGACATCTATGAGGCTATCAGCATGAAAACCTGTGTGGAGAAGCGCATGACCATGGGTGCACCTGGAACCGCAGCTATGGAGGAAGTTATTGTAGCCAACCAGGCTTATCTGCAGGAAGACAGCCTGGCAGACTTAAGGAACTCTCACCACCAATGAAAGCATGGTTTGGCTGAGCAGTGATGGAAAAAAATCCTTGCATTTTCCCGGAAAATAGTATAGTATATTAGCCATGTGACGCACAAATGTACGCCATGGAAAAACACCGAAGGAAGCAGGCTTTTTTTCGGAGAAATAGAGGAGATTATTGATGGAGACAAAGCTGAGAGTCGGAATTTTAGGTGCAACGGGTATGGTAGGGCAAAGGTTCATCGCTCTTTTGGAGAATCATCCCTGGTTTCAGGTGGTGACGGTGGCTGCCAGCCCCAGAAGTGCAGGCAAGACCTATGAGGAAGCTGTGGGAGATCGTTGGAAGATGGATACTCCCATGCCGGAAGCCGTCAAACAGCTTATTGTAATGAATGTCAACGAGGTAGAGAAGGTTGCTTCTACGGTTGATTTTGTATTTTCCGCAGTGGACATGTCTAAGGAGGAGATTCGCCGCATCGAGGAGGATTATGCCAAGACCGAGACTCCGGTGGTATCCAACAACAGTGCCCATCGCTGGACCCCGGATGTCCCCATGGTGGTACCGGAGATCAACCCCCAGCATTTTGATGTCATCCAATATCAGAAGAAGCGCCTGGGAACTACCCGGGGATTCATCGCTGTGAAGCCTAACTGTTCCATCCAGAGCTACGCACCGGTATTGACCGCCTGGAAGGAATTCGAGCCCTACGAGGTAGTAGCTACTACTTACCAGGCTATTTCCGGAGCAGGTAAGACCTTCAAGGACTGGCCGGAGATGGTGGAGAATATTATCCCTTATATCGGTGGGGAGGAAGAGAAGAGTGAGCAGGAGCCCCTGCGTCTGTGGGGCCAGATTCAAGATGGGGTCATTGTCAAAGCGGAAGAACCCAGGATCACCTGTCAATGCATTCGGGTGCCGGTTCTCAACGGCCATACCGCAGCTGTATTCGTAAAGTTCCGCAAGAAACCAACAAAGGACCAGCTGATTGAGAAGATGGTCTCCTTCCGGGGACTTCCCCAGGAACTGGAATTGCCCAGTGCCCCCAAACAGTTTATTCAGTACATGGAGGAGGACAATCGTCCCCAGGTACAGCTGGATGTCAATTATGAGCAGGGCATGGGAATCTCCGTAGGTCGTCTGAGAGAAGATACTATCTACGATTGGAAGTTCATCGGACTTTCTCATAATACCGTCAGAGGAGCTGCAGGAGGTGCCATCCTCTGTGCGGAGACTCTGGTAGCCAAGAAATATATCGAGGCAAAATAGCTAAGGGATGCGAAAAAAGACAATCGAATTGTTGAAAATTTAACAAGCATATGGTAGAATGGTTTTGCAGTGAGACGGACTCACTGGTATAGAGTAGAAAGGGGGAAAATTTTATGCCATTCGAAGATGTGCAAAAATTTTCAAACGCCGCAATTGCAAAATCAAAGATGCTGGAAGAGCATCCGGGGAAGTATTTCATACGCTCCCTGATGGCCGGCTTCTTCATCGCAGTGGCGATGATCTACAGCAATGTGGTGGGTAACTTGTTCAAAGCGGACGATATGGTGGCCTGGGGGAAGTTCCTGGGAGCCCTGGTGTTCGCCATTGCCGTGCTTTTGATTGTCTTTATCGGAAGCGAGCTTTTTACCGGCAATAACCTGGTGATGGCCTTTGGAGCCTACAGCAAGGCTGTCTCCTGGGGGCAGGTATGCAAGGTATGGGTGGTAAGCTACATCGGCAACTTTGTGGGATGTTTCCTCTTCTCCGGCATCTGGGTGCTGGCAGGAGCCTCCGGCACGGCAGATTACTTTGCAGGCTTTATCGGTGGGAAATTATCCATCCCGCCAGGCGAGATGTTCTTTCGGGCCGTGCTCTGTAACTTCTTCGTCTGCCTGGCCGTGGCCTGCGGAACGAAGTGCAAGGAAGAGGGCTCCAAGTTCCTGATGATCATGATCTGTATCTCAGGCTTTGTAGTATCCGGATTTGAGCATTGCATTGCCAACATGGCTGTCTTCACGGTAGCAGGCTTCGTGGTTCCGGGAGTATCCATCTCTTCCATGTTGTTCTCCATGCTCATCGTTACCCTGGGTAACATGGTAGGAGGAGCAGTCCTCCTGGCTCTGCCCCTGCGGAAAATGAGCGCAGACAAGTAACTGCTTGACAAAATGCAAAAAAAGGCGCCTCATATAAGGAGGTGCCTTTTTTGGTAAAGAGCCATCTGTAGCAGAGGTTTGCTTATGTTGCCCCGCCAAACCAGTATTTCGAACAGAAGGAGAGAACGTTTACTTTGAAATCTCTATATATAGCAGAAAAGCCAAGTGTAGCCCAGGAGTTCGCCAAGGCCTTGAAGGAGAGTATGGGACGCCGGGATGGATACCTGGAGTCGGAACATGCAGTGGTGACCTGGTGTGTGGGGCATTTGGTGACCATGAGCTATCCGGAAAAATATGATGAAAAATACAGGCGCTGGACCTTCGAGACCCTTCCCTTTCTGCCCGGTCAGTTCCAATATGAGATTATTCCCTCTGTTAAGAAGCAATATGAGATCGTCAGTTCTCTCCTGCATCGGGAGGACATCGATACCATCTATGTCTGTACCGACTCCGGAAGGGAGGGGGAGTACATTTATCGCCTGGTGGCCATGATGGCCGGAGTCAAAGAAAAAACGCAGAAAAGGGTCTGGATCGACTCTCAGACGGAGGAGGAAATCCTTCGAGGGATTCGAGAAGCTAAGAATCTGGAGGAGTACGACCATTTGGCGGAATCCGCTTACCTGCGTGCCAAGGAAGACTATCTGATGGGCATTAACTTTTCCCGTGCCCTTTCCCTGAAATATGCTTATTCCGTCATGAACTACCTGGGGGGCAAATACCAGGCTATCTCTGTAGGCAGGGTGATGACCTGTGTCCTGGGTATGGTAGTAAGGCGGGAACGGGAGATCCGCAGCTTTGTCAAAACCCCATTTTATCGGGTGCTGGCCCATTGTAAGCTTCAAAATCACAAATTTGACGGGGAATGGAGGGCTGTGGAGGGCAGTCGCTGGTATCAGTCTCCTCGTTTGTATAAGGAAAATGGCTGGAAAGAGAAGAAGGATGCGGAGGCATTGATCCTAAGCCTGTCTGCCATTCGCCCCGGGGAAGCGGTGGTATCCCGGTTAGAGAAGAAGAAGGAGACCAAGAAGCCCCCTCTTCTCTATAATCTGGCGGAATTGCAGAACGAATGTTCCAAAATGTTCAAGATTAGCCCGGATCAAACCCTTTCGATTGTGCAGGAGCTCTATGAGAAGAAGCTGGTAACCTATCCCAGAACCGATGCCCGGGTCCTGTCCTCCGCTGTCGCCAAGGAAATTCGGAAGAATATCACAGGTCTGCAGCAATATGAGCCTCTGGCAGCTTTTGCAGGAGAGATCCTTGCTCAGGGAACTTATCAGGGGATTGGGAAGAGTCGTTATACCAATGACAAGCAGATTACGGATCACTATGCCATCATTCCCACCGGCCAGGGCCTTTCCGGCCTGACCAGATTGTCTGACCTTTCCGGCAAGGTCTACCAGGTTATTGCCAGGCGATTTTTGAGTATCTTTTATCCTCCTGCCCTCTATCAGAAGGTCAATCTGACCCTGACCATGCAGGAAAAAGCAGAATCTGTCGGGGAAGCCGGGAGGGAAGGCGCGATAGAATCCTTCTTTGCAAGCTTTCGCGTCCTGACGGAGGAGGGCTATCTGAAGGTGGCAGTGCCCCCCTCTTCCCGGAAGAAGGAGACGGGTCAGAAGGAGACTTCCGGGAGGAGAGCGACAGGCCAGGAGGAGGGAGTGGAACAGGGGGAGGCGGAGCAAGAAGAGATGTCCTGCGACGGGGACTTTCTGCAGGTATTGTCAAGTCTGAGAAAAGGTGTTAAGCTTCCGGTGGATGGATTTGCCATCAAGGAGGGGGAGACCTCACCCCCCAAGCGCTATACCTCCGGTTCTATGATTTTGGCTATGGAAAATGCAGGTCAGCTGATCGAGGATGAGGAGCTTCGCTCCCAGATTAAGGGCAGCGGCATCGGTACCTCTGCTACCCGGGCGGAGATCCTAAAGAAGCTGGTTCATATCCGCTACCTGGCTCTCAACAAGAAGACCCAGGCCATTACTCCCACCCAGATGGGGGAGATGGTTTACGATGTGGTGGATGCCTCCATCCGCCCCCTGCTGAATCCGGAGCTGACCGCCAGCTGGGAGAAGGGCTTGACCTATGTGGCAGAGGGAAGTATTACCGGTGAGGAATATATGGGCAAGCTGGAGCATTTTGTAGCCCGTCATACGGGAAATGTCCGCCAGCTGCAGAATCAGACGGCCCTGAGGAGTCGTTTTGATGCGGCTGCCCCTTATTACAAGACAGAAAGGAAGTAGGCATGAGATACGTAACCATTTCGGAATTGTATGATATCCGGGAAACCATAGCCAGAGAACTGTTCGAGGGCAAGACCTATCCCTGGGAGCTTCTTCCCTTGATTGGGGACTTTATCAGGCAGTTAGGACCGACCCTTTCCCCGGAGGACTATGACCATCCCCAGGAGGAGGTATGGATCGCCAAAAGTGCTGTCATTTACCCTACGGTGTCCCTGAAAGGACCCTGTATCATAGGGAAGGATGCACAAATTCGCCAATGCGCCTTTCTGCGGGGCAATATCATCGTGGGAGAAGGGGCGGTGGTGGGCAATTCCACCGAATTGAAGAATGTCATTCTCTTTAACAAGGTTCAGGTGCCCCATTATAATTATGTGGGGGATTCTATCCTTGGCTATAAAGCTCATATGGGGGCCGGTTCCATTACCTCCAATGTCAAGTCAGACAAGGAGCTGGTTGTGGTAAAAGGACAAGGGGAGAGGATCCCTACCGGGCTGAAGAAGTTTGGCTCCATGATAGGAGACAAGGTAGAGGTGGGCTGCGGATCCATTCTAAATCCGGGCAGCGTCATCGGTCCCAATACCAATATTTATCCTCTTTCCAGCGTACGAGGGGTGATTCCGCCTAACCATATCTACAAAAACGACAAAGAAATCGTCGAAAAAACCCTTTACGAGACAGAAAGTTTATGAGAAAATAGACAGTGGTTTGGATGAGAACAAATTTGAAAGGAGTTACACAATGATTTATTCGAAAGAGGTAGAATTGATGTGTCCGGTACACCAGGG
>CAVLCU010000073.1:0-12236 GCA_963661545.1 Lachnospiraceae bacterium
ATGCCGTCAGGAATAAAATCCAGATCAGCAGAGAGCAGGGATAAAGTCCCCTGCTGCCCCAGGTTCAGTACTACCACGAAGGAAAGCACAGAAAAGGCGGAGCACCATGAAGACAGGAAAAGTGATTGGAACTATCTGGGCGACAAGAAAAGAGGAAAAGCTGGCAGGACTGAAGCTTTTGGTGGTTCAGCCTATCAATCTCCTGAATGACAAACCCATCGAGGCGCCCATCGTCGCTGCAGATATTATCGGCGCAGGGGTGGGGGAAAAGGTTCTTTACGTGGGCGGAAGCTCAGCGAGGGGGGCTGCCGGAGGCCCGGATATCCCGGTGGATGCGACGGTGGTAGGGATCGTGGATGATCAGGAGATTGTGGACATAGAATAAAAAATCCGCGCAGTAACAAGGAGGAGAAGTATGTTTCAGGAATTGATTGATGAAGTAACAAATGTTGAAGTCTTTACGGCAAGTGTGAAGGACTGGGTTTCCAATCTTTCCATCAATTCAGTCATCATGTTTATTATGATGATTTTCATGATTGTAGGGGCTATCGATAAGGTTAGAGGCAATAAACTTGGATATGGAGAGAAATTTGAGGAAGGCTTCTCTGCCATGGGTCCCCTGGCTATGGCTATGGCAGGCGTGGTAGCGGCTGCCCCGGTTCTGGCCACTATCCTCAAGCCCCTGATTGTTCCCGTCTACCGTCTGCTGGGTGCTGACCCTGCCATGTTCGCCACTACCCTGCTGGCCTGTGATATGGGTGGTTATCCCCTGGCCATGGAATTGGCCGCCAATGAGGCGGTGGGTAATTATGCCGGTTTGATCCTGGGCAGTATGATGGGACCCACCATCGTATTTACCATCCCTGTTGCCCTGTCTATCATTAAGAAGGAAGATAAGCCCTATCTGGGAGCCGGTATCCTTGCCGGTATGATTACCATTTTCCTGGGCTGTATCGCCGGTGGTCTTGTTATGAATATGACCCAGTATAAGATGGACATCGGAAGCATTCTGGTGAATTTGATTCCCGTTATTATTATTGCGGCTCTGATCATTCTGGGTCTATGGTTCAAACCCAAACAAATGATCAGCGGCTTTGATAAGTTCGGTACCGGTGTTACCATAGTGATCACCATCTTGACCATGATCGCTGTATTTGAATACCAGACCGGCATCAAGTTCCCCCTCTTTGATACTATGGTTGAGCCGGATGCAAGCGGTACGATTCCTCTGGAATCCGGTCTTCTGGTCTGCGGTCAGATTGCCATCGTTCTGATTGGTGCCTTCCCCATGGTGCTTTGGATTACCAGAACCTTTGGCAAGGCCTTGAACGCCCTGGGCAAGGCTCTTGGCATGGACGAGAATGGTTCTGCCGGTCTTGTGGCGACACTGGCCAACAATATTGCCATGTTTAATATTCTGGACAAAATGAATGCCAAGGGCAAGCTGCTGAATATCGCCTTTGCGGTAAGTGCTGCCTTTGTATTCGGCGATCATCTGGGCTTTGCCGCCGGCGTCAATTCGGAGATGATCTTCCCTGTTATTGTGGGTAAGCTGGTGGCCGGTGTCACTGCCTTGCTGCTGGCCAATCTTCTTGCTCCCAAGCTTCTCTCCAAGGTAGAGGCTACCGTGGCAGAGGAGAAGGGGAAAAAGTAAACGTCCATGTTGCACAGCTGTGCAGCCCCAGCATGAATGAAAGCCGACTGCTCCGCGCTACGCGCTCTCGCAGTCGCCGTCCGGGGCTTTCATAGTCAGGAGATAGATATGAATATAAGTGAAGAACTGATTCGCCGGGTTATCCAGAAGATTCTGGAGGAGTCTGCCCAGGAGGGTGCGGACAAAGAAGACTTTGTGAAAGAAAAGGATCCCAGTGGCATCATTAAAATCAAGACAGATACGGTCAAGTGTGAACCCTTCCAGCAGAAGGGGGTGGCTCTGAAGGACGTGGTTACCCTGGAGGAGGCCCCCAGGATGGGCTGTGGGATTATGGAGCTGGACCATACCAGCTTCGAGTGGACCCTTACCTACGATGAGTACGACCTGGTGATCGACGGCCTGCTGGAGATCGAGATTGATGGCCGGGTGGTAACCGGGAATCCCGGAGATATCATCTATATTCCCAGGAATTCCCACATCCATTTTCAAACTCCCACCAAGGCCAGATATGCCTACTTCGTCTATCCCGCAGATTGGCAATAGTCCTGCCGCCGGTATCGACAAAGTTCCTCCAATGTGCTATGATGTTGGCATGTTGGGGGAATTTTGTTTGTAGTGGAGGAAATGGCTCAATGATAGCAATGATCGATTATGACGCAGGCAATATCAGAAGTGTGGAGAAGGCTTTGCAGCTTCTGGGGCAGGAGGTGGTGCTGACCCGGCAGAAGGAGGAACTGCTGGAGGCGGATCATGTGATCCTGCCGGGGGTAGGCAGCTTTGGGGATGCCATGGAGAATCTGCGGCAGTTTGACTTGATTCCTGTGATTCATGAGATCGTGGATGGAGGAATCCCTTTCCTGGGGATCTGCCTGGGTCTGCAGCTTTTGTTTGAGACCAGCGAGGAGAGTCCGGGAGCCGTCGGCCTGGGGATCCTGAAGGGCAGGATCCGGAAGATTCCCAAGACGCCGGGCTTGAAGATTCCCCATATGGGATGGAATTCCCTGGGGCTTCAGAATCAGGGAAGGCTCTTTCAGGGGATTTCCCAGGAGCCTTATGTATATTTTGTCCATTCCTACTACCTGCAGGCGGAGGATGAGGGGATTGTGACGGCAGTGACGGATTATGGAACCCAAATCCATGCCTCCGTGGAGAAGGGCAATGTATTTGCCTGCCAATTCCACCCGGAGAAAAGCTCCCAGGTGGGTCTGCAGATCTTGAAGAATTTCATTGCCGTGGGAAGGGAGGCCTGAGCATGTTCACCAAGCGTATTATCCCCTGTCTGGATGTGAACCGGGGCAGGGTTGTAAAGGGTGTGAATTTTGTCAATCTCCAGGATGCAGGGGATCCGGTAGAGATTGCCAAGGCCTATGACCAGGCGGGGGCGGATGAGGTGGTATTTCTGGATATCACGGCTTCCAGCGACCACAGGGCTACTGTGGCGGATATGGTAAGCCGGGTGGCAGAGACGGTCTTTATCCCCTTTACTGTGGGGGGCGGGATCCGCACGGTGGAGGATTTCAAGCTGCTGCTGCGGGAGGGGGCAGATAAGATCTCCGTGAATTCCTCGGCTATCGAGAATCCCCATCTGATCAGTGAGGCAGCCCTAAAGTTTGGCAGTCAATGTGTGGTAGTTGCCATCGACGCCAAAAGGCGGCCGGATGGCAGCGGTTGGAATATCTATAAGCACGGGGGCCGCCTGGATGTGGGAATAGATGCCCTGGAATGGGCAGCCCAGGTAGAGCAGCTGGGGGCAGGGGAGATCCTCCTGACCAGCATGGACTGCGACGGAACCAAGAGTGGATATGACCTGGACTTGACCCGCAGGATCGCAGAAACCGTGAAGATCCCGGTGATTGCCTCCGGAGGAGCCGGAACAAAGGAACATTTCTATGACGCCCTGACGGAGGGCAAGGCGGACGCAGCGCTGGCCGCCTCCCTCTTCCATTACAAGGAGCTGGAGATCCGGGAAGTGAAGGAATACCTGCGCTGTCGCGGCGTGTCCGTACGTTTGTAGGAAGGAGGAGGGCAGATGCCGCCGATTGCAGGAGAGTGGGCCAGGGCTTTGGAGGGAGAATTCCGGAAACCCTATTACAAGAAACTGTTTACCTTTGTGGGGGAGGAATATCGAAGCAAAAGAATCTATCCCCCCGCCCAGGATATTTTTAACGCCTTTCATTTTACCCCCCTGGATCAGGTCAAGGTAGTAATTCTGGGACAGGATCCCTATCATGAAGAAGGGCAGGCTCACGGATTGAGCTTTTCCGTGAAGCCGGGGATCGACATCCCCCCCTCTCTGGTAAATATTTACAAGGAACTGGAGGATGACCTGGGCTGTTATATTCCCAACCATGGCTATCTGGAGAAATGGGCTCGCCAGGGGGTCATGCTGCTGAATACGGTATTGACTGTCCGGGCCCATCAGGCCAATTCCCACAAGAATATGGGATGGGAGGAATTCACAGATGCCGCCATCCGGATCCTGGCAGACCAGGATCGGCCTCTGGTATTCATTCTCTGGGGAAGGCCGGCCCAGCAGAAGAAGGCTATGATCCATAACCCCAGACATCTGGTGCTGGAGTCCCCCCACCCCAGTCCCCTGTCGGCTTACCGGGGCTTCTTCGGCAGCCGTCCATTTTCCAAAACCAATGATTACCTGACCCGGCATGGCCTTGCCCCCATTGACTGGCAGATAGAGAATCAGAATTGATCTGTGCTAAAGGAGACAGTAATGTCAAGAAAGAACTCGTTGATCAAGAATGCATCCATTCTTATGGTTGCCTCCATTATCTCAAGAATTATCGGCTTGATCTACCGCCGGCCCCTGGGAGCTGTGCTGGGGTCTGTGGGTCTGGGTTATTATGGATATGCCAGCAATCTCTATTCGATCCTCCTGCTGGTATCTTCCTATAGTATTCCCATGGCGGTATCCAAGATCGTTTCGGAACGGCTGGCTCTCAAGCAATACAAAAATGCCCGCAAGGTCTTTCAAGGAGCCTTGATGTATGGGGCCCTGGTGGGGGGGATTACGGCTTTGGTGGCCTTCTTCGGATGTGGTATCCTGCTGCCGGCCAATCAGCAAAATGCAGCCCCTGCCCTGCAAGTATTGGCTCCCACCATCTTCCTTTCCGCTATTCTGGGCGTTCTGCGGGGGTATTTTCAAGCCCACCGCACCATGACCCCCACCTCCATTTCCCAGATCGCAGAGCAGGTGGTCAATGCCATTGTCAGTGTACTGGCTGCCTGGATCCTGATCCGAACCTTCGCCCCGGAAGGGGGTACAGCTGCTGCCATCTATGGATCGGTAGGCGGAACCCTGGGAACCGGCGCCGGCGTGGTGACCGGTCTGGCTTTTATGGTCTTTGTCTACCTGGTCAACCGACCCATTTTCAACCGACAGGCTGCCAGAGACCGGCACCGCAGGGAAGAAAGCTACCCAGAGATCTTTCGGATCATCTTCTTCATGGTTACCCCCATTATCTTCACTACCTTTATCAACAATGCCAGCAACTATCTGGACAGCTACCTGCATTCCAGTATCCTGGGTCTGCAAGGGGTGTCAGCGGAGAGCATCTCGGCAGCCTATGGAGAATTCAGCAACTATTATCTGCCGGTGATCAACATTCCCCTGGCTATGGCCTCTGCCTCCGCCTCGGCCCTGATGCCGGAGGTATCCTCCCAGTATGCGGTAGGAGACCGCAGAGAGGCCAACCGCCAGATCAATCAGACCATTCGCCTGACTATGTTTATCTGTATTCCCGCCACGGTAGGGCTGACGGTATTGGCCTTTCCCATTATGGGGGTTCTCTTCCCCTCTGCCACAGCTCTGGCCGCCAGGCTTTTGATGACCGGCTCCCTCTATGTGATCTTCACGGCTCTGGCCACCATCACCGGGAGTGTTCTCCAGTCCATTGGCCAGCAGAAGGTGGCCATGATCCATGCAGGGATTGCCCTGCTCATCAATCTGGTGGGCCTGGCCATCCTGCTGCTGGTATTTCCCCAGATCGATATCTATGGGGTGATGCTGGCCAATATCCTTTTTTCTGTCATCTATTGCCTGCTGAACGGCAGGGCTTTGCGGAAATATCTGGGATACAGAAATGAGATAAAAAAGACCTACCTGGAACCCCTGGCAGCCTCAGCCCTTATGGGAGGGGGAGCCGCCGGAATCTATTACGGCCTCTTCGCCCTCACCAGGCGCCCCTTTGTCTGCCTGGTCCTTGCCATATTGGCAGCCCTTCTTCTCTACCTGGTATCCTATGTCATCCTGTCCAAGACCACCCAGGAGGAGCTGCGGCATTATCCCCTGGGCAATCGTCTGGTGCAGGTGCTCCGCCTCCTGCATGTGTATCGCTAAGGGCGAAGAGATAGCAAAAAGCGCCCCCGGCAGAAGAGAAATCTTCTTCCGGGGGCGCTTTTTTGGGGGGCAGGGCTTAATTCTCCCCTTGCTGCATATTTTTATTGGCTGTCGACAGCATCAGTTTGATCCGGTTCAGCTGGTTGACCTCGGAGGCGCCGGGATCGTAGTCGATAGCTACGATATTGGCCTTGGGATAACTCTTCCGGATGGCCTTGATGACCCCTTTGCCTACGATATGGTTGGGCAGGCAGCCGAAGGGCTGGATACAGACGATATTTTCCGCCCCTGCGTGGATCAGCTCCATCATTTCCCCGGTCAGGAACCAGCCCTCTCCGGTCTGGTTGCCCACGGATACGATGGGAGAGGCGTACCGGGCCAAATCCTGGATCTTAGCCGGGGGATCAAAATGGACGCTTTTCTCGAATTCCTTGGAGGCAGCGCTGCGCAGCCAGTCGATGGCCTTGATACCCGCATTGCACAGGAAGGCGGTCTTCTTACTTCCTCCCAAATGCTTTACCTTGAAGTTGGCATTGTAGAAGCTGTACATGAAGAAGTCAATGAGATCCGGGCAGACGGGCTCAGCTCCTTCCTTTTCCAGCAGCTCCGCTAAGTGGTTGTTGGCGGCAGGCAGGAACTTCACCAGGATCTCCCCTACGATGCCTACCCGGGGTTTCTTCTCCTCGGTAATGGGCAGATGATCGAAGTCTCGAATCATGGTCCGGCAGATCTGCTTATATCTGGTATGGGAGATCTTAGGCCCGCTGACGAAATCAATGCAGATCCTCCGCCATTTGGCATGGAGGCGGTTGGCAGAGCCCTTGACCTTCTCATAGGGGCGCATGCGGTAAATGCACTTCATCAATATGTCCCCGAATACGGCAGCATAGACCACCCGAAGAGCCATCTTGGGGCTGATCTTGAAGCCGGGATTACTCTCCAAGCCGCTCAGGTTCAGGGAAATGACCGGAATATAGGCCATATCTGCCTTTTTCAGGGCCCGGCGGATGAAACCGATGTAGTTGGAGGCCCGACAGCCTCCGCCGGTCTGGGTCATGATAACCGCCGTCTTGTGGAGATCGTATTTCCCTGACAGGAGAGCCTGCATGATCTGTCCCACCACCATGAGGGAGGGGTAGCAGGCATCGTTGTTGACATATTTCAGACCAACATCCACTGCTTCCTTGTTGTCGTTGGGCAGGATCTCCAGATGGTAGCCTCCGGCGTTGAAGGCTGGCTCGATGATCTCGAAATGGATGGGGGACATCTGGGGGCAGAGGATGGTATAATTCTTCCGCATTTCCGGTGTAAATACGATCTTCTCGATGGAGGAGGGCTTCACCGTGCGAGCCTGTGGATGCTTATCTCTGGCCCGCAGGGCCGCCAGCAGGGACCGAACCCGGATCCGGGCAGCTCCCAGGTTGTTGACCTCGTCAATCTTCAGGCAGGTGTAGATCTTGCCACTTCTGGTCAGAATCTCATAGACCTCATCGGTGGTAACCGCATCCAGTCCGCAGCCGAAGGAGTTGAGCTGGATCAGATCCAGATCCTCCCGGGTCTTGACATAGTTGGCGGCCGCGTAGAGGCGGGTGTGGTACATCCATTGGTCATTGACCCGCAAGGGCCGCTCCAGATCCGCCAGATGGGAGACAGAATCCTCTGTCAGAACCGCAATATCGTAAGAATTGATCATATCCGGAATGCCATGATGGATCTCTGGATCAATATGATAGGGACGTCCTGCCAGAACAATGCCCCGATGGCCGGTCTTCTGCATCCATTGGAGGGTCTCCTCCCCCTTATGGCGGATATCCTCCCGCACTCGGGTCATTTCCTCCCAACCGGCCTGGCAGGCCTCCCGCACTTCCTTCTCCGGAATGTCCGGGAAGAGCTTGACCAGCTCGTCCGCCAGCACCTGCTGGCTGGTAAGAGCCAGGAAGGGGTTCTGGAAGGTAATGGAAGGATCCTTGAGCTCATCTACGTTATTCTTGATATTCTCCGCATAGGAGGTGACAATGGGGCAGTTGTAGTGGTTGACCGCCCCCTGAAACTCCTCCCGCTCGTAGGGAATGCAGGGATAGAAGATATACTTGATCCCCTGACGCAGAAGCCAGGTCACGTGGCCGTGGGCCAGCTTGGCGGGATAGCATTCTGACTCGCTGGGGATGGACTCAATGCCCAGCTCGTAGATCTTGCGGGTGGAGGTAGGGGAGAGTACTACCTGGTAGCCCAGCTTGGTAAAGAAGGTAAACCAGAGGGGATAATTCTCAAACAGGTTCAAGACCCTGGGAATCCCCACCTGACCTCGGCTGGCCTCCTCTTGGGTCAGAGGGGTATAGGAGAAGAGCTTCTGATACTTGTAGTCGAAGAGGTTGGGAATGTGATTGGCATTCTTCTCCTTGCCGATCCCCCGCTCGCATCGGTTGCCGCTGATATATTGACGGCCGCCGGAGAAACGGTTGATGGTGAGGCGGCAGCTGTTGGTACAGCCCTTGCAATTGGCCATCTTCGTAGAATATTCCAGGCTATTAATTTTCTCGATGGGCAGCATGGTGGTGGTCTGTCCCTCCCACCGGTCCCGGGCGATCAGGGCAGCCCCGAAGGCTCCCATGATGCCTGCAATGTCCGGCCGGATGGCCTGGCATTCTGCAATCCGCTCAAAGCTGCGCAGGACGGCATCGTTGTAGAAGGTACCTCCCTGAACCACGATATGACGGCCCAGCTCCGAGGCATCTGATACCTTGATGACCTTATATAAGGCATTCTTGATGACGGAATAGGCCAGACCGGCGGAAATGTCCGCAACGGTGGCCCCCTCCTTCTGGGCCTGCTTGACCTTGGAATTCATGAAAACGGTACAGCGGGTACCCAGATCAATGGGATGTTCTGCAAAGAGGGCTTCTTTGGCGAAGTCCTGCACACTGTAATTCAAGGACTGGGCGAAATTCTCGATAAAGGAGCCGCAGCCGGAGGAGCAGGCCTCGTTGAGGAGGACGCTGTCTACGGTCTGATCCTTGATCTTGATACATTTCATATCCTGGCCTCCGATGTCCAGGATGCAGTCCACCTGGGGATCAAAGAAGGCGGCAGCCGTATAATGGGCGATGGTTTCCACCTCTCCCTCATCCAGCAGGAGGGCAGCCTTGATGAGAGCCTCCCCGTAGCCGGTGGAGCAGGAGTAGGCGATATGGGCAGAGGGGGGCATCAGGCGGTAGATCTCCTGGATGGCCCGGATGGAGGTGGCCAGAGGGTTCCCCTGGTTGTTGCTGTAGAAGGAGTAGAGCAGGGAGCCGTCCTCCCCCACCAGGGCTGCCTTGGTGGTGGTAGATCCGGCATCGATGCCCAGGTAGCAATTCCCCTCATAGGTGGGAAAATCCCTGGTAGTGACCTGGTTGACACTCTGACGCCGGAGAAACTCATCATATTCCTTCTGGGAGGCGAAGAGGGGTTCCATACGGGCCACCTCGAATTCCAGCTTCACCTTGGACTCCAGCCGCTTCTTCAAGTCCCCCAGGGAGATGGCAACCTCTGCCGAGGCATTCATGGCAGAACCGATGGCAGCAAAGAGGTGAGAATTATCGGGAACAATGGTATGCTCCTGGTCCAGCTTCAAAGTACGCACAAAGGAAGTCCTCAGCTCTGACAAAAAGTGCAGGGGACCTCCTAAAAATGCAATATGCCCCCGAATGGGCTTGCCGCAGGCCAGGCCGGAGATGGTCTGGTTGACCACCGCCTGGAAGATGGATACAGCCAAATCCTCCTTGGTGGCTCCGTCATTGATCAGGGGCTGAATGTCTGTTTTGGCAAATACCCCGCAGCGGGCTGCAATGGGGTAGATGGCCTTGTAATTCTTGGCATATTCGTTGAGGCCCACGGCGTCCGTCTGGAGGAGGGAGGCCATCTGGTCGATAAAGGATCCGGTACCCCCGGCGCAGATGCCGTTCATTCTCTGTTCGATGTTGCCATCCTCAAAATAGATGATCTTGGCATCCTCTCCCCCCAGCTCGATGGCCACATCCGTCTGGGGCGCAGCATGCTGCAGGGCAGCGGATACGGCGATGACCTCCTGGACGAAGGGAATCTCCAGATGTTTGGCCAGGGTCAGCCCCCCGCTGCCGGTGATGACAGGATGGAGAACCAGCTCCCCCAGGGCATGGTAGGCCTTTGCCAAAAGGGCAGCTAGCGTCTCCTGAATATTCGCGAAATGACGCTCATAATCAGAAAAGAGCAGCTGCCGATCTTCATCCAAAATGGCGATCTTCACGGTAGTGGAACCGATGTCAACGCCCAGGGAATATTCTTTCTTATTCTTCATATATCTTACAATCTCCTAATTCGTCGCTTCCTATGATTATACGACAAGATTTTCGCAAATACAACAGGGACATTTATTTCTTGACAGGAGGGCGAGCCCTGTCATACTATAAAAACCGCAGGTGTGGCCTATGGGCCAAATACAGAGAAGAGGAAGAAGCCAGATGAGTTTATATAAGCTGTTGAAGACGGAAGGCCGTGCCAAGCGGGCAGAATTCCATACGGTACACGGGGTCATCCAGACCCCGGTATTCATGAATGTGGGAACGGTGGCAGCCATTAAGGGGGCGGTATCCACCGAAGATCTGGAAGGGATCAGAACCCAGGTCGAGTTATCCAATACCTACCATCTCCATGTGCGTCCGGGGGATGAGGTGGTGAAGAAACTGGGAGGTCTGCACCGGTTCATGTCCTGGAACAAGCCCATTTTGACCGATTCCGGGGGCTTTCAGGTATTTTCCCTGGCAAGCCTTCGGAAGATTCAGGAGGAGGGGGTTTATTTCCATTCCCATATTGATGGAAGGAAAATCTTCATGGGGCCGGAAGAGAGTATGCAGATCCAGTCCAACCTGGCCTCCACCATCGCCATGGCCTTCGACGAATGCCCCTCCAGCGTGGCAGACCGAACCTATGTGCAGCATTCCGTAGACCGGACCACCCGCTGGCTGGCTCGCTGCAAGGCCAAGATGGAGGAGCTGAACCAAAGGGAAGATACCATCAATCCTCACCAGCTCCTCTTTGGTATCAATCAGGGAGCCATCTATGGGGATATTCGGATCGACCATGCCAAAAGGATCAGCCAGATGGAGCTGGATGGCTATGCCGTAGGGGGTCTGGCGGTGGGAGAGACCCACCAGGAAATGTATCATATCCTGGAGGAGACGGTTCCCTTCCTGCCCCAGGACAAGCCCACCTACCTCATGGGGGTGGGAACCCCGGCCAATATCCTGGAGGGAGTGGAACGGGGGGTGGACTTCTTTGACTGTGTCTATCCCAGCCGCAATGGCCGCCACGGTCATGTATATACCAATCAGGGGAAATTAAATCTTCTGAATGCCCGCTTTGAGCTGGATACCCGTCCCATCCAGGAGGGCTGCGGCTGTCCCGCCTGTCGACGCTATTCCCGGGCCTACATCCGCCACCTGCTCAAGGCCAGGGAAATGCTGGGCATGCGCCTGTGCGTCCTCCATAATCTCTACTTCTACAATACCATGATGGAAGAGATCCGAGCCGCTCTGGATGAGGGGAGATTTGCCCAATACAAGAAGGACAAGCTGGAGGGCTTTCAGGCCGGAGAGGAATAAGGGCCAGGCGCAGGGAGTCCTGTCTTATCCCATAGAAAAACCGGCGGCAACCGCCTGGCACAGATGTGCGAAGGGGTTGCCGCCGGTTTTGCGTCTTTATTTCTTCTTGGTATCTACAGATTTGGTATCGGATTCTTTGGCTGCAGCTGCTTCCTCCGGCTTCTCTACCTGGGCGATGGCTGCCTTGCGCATGGGAATTCTGCAATTCTTATTATTGCCGAACTCAACGATGACGTCATCCTCTGTAATATCGATAATTACGCCGTAGAAACCGCTGTTGGTTACCACCGCATCACCGATCTCCAGAGCGGAAAGCATGGCCTGCATCCTTTTCTGCTCCTTCTTCTGGGGACGGATCATCATAAAATACATCAGGGCAATCAAAGCCACCATCATGATGATCATACTCATACCGCCGCCGGCTGTCGAGGCACTGCTACTTGCAAATGTCATTCCTTATCTCCTCCTGCTTCCATATTGTGGGACAGGGTCCTATTCTTCTGTCCACAAGCAAATACCTGGGTTTCACTGCTTCAAAACCAGTGTACTAGTAACATAATACACAATCCCCCTATAATACGCAAGTACTTTTTGCCTCCCCCGGGAAGGC
>CAVLCU010000074.1:0-12184 GCA_963661545.1 Lachnospiraceae bacterium
GATACCGGCGGCGACTGCGGGAGCGCGCAGCGCGGAGCAGTCGGCTTTCATTCGTGGTGGGGCTTGCACAGCTGCGCAGACATCGGCCGAAGCAGCTGGCTTTCATTCGTCGCGATGACAGCTAGAGCTTAAAGCCCAGTACGAGAATATTCTCCTCTCCTGTCCTCTGATAATCCATATAGAAGGTCAGTTTTCGCACCATATGCAGCCCCAGACCTCCAATGTCCCGTTCCTCGGCGGACAAGGTGGTATCCGGCTCTTTCTCCCGGGTAGGATCGTAGGGGATTCCCTGATCGCGGAATTCCAGGAAGAAACGGGTATCCCGAAAATGCAGCTTCATGGTTGCCCTCTCTGCACCGCTATAGCGAACAATATTAGACCAAATTTCGTCAAATACGATTCGGATATGGGTCTGCACCTTCTGGGGAATCCTGCAGCCCTCCAGCTTATCCTCCAGGAAATTTTGCAAGATCCCGGTAGACTCCTCATCCGGATATAGGGTAACGGAAAATTCCTCGTGCAGAGCCTTCATCTTGAGACAAAGCATGGTGATATCATCCGCCTGGGGAGTATCCCCGGCGAAGGCCGCCACCTCTGCCGTAACCTTCTTGCAGACGGACCGAGGATCCTGGTCTGCCTCCTGCAGACACCCTTCCAGCCTCTCCTCCCCATAGAGAACAGGGATGGAATTGACCGCCTCGGTCACTCCGTCGGTGTAGAGATAGATCATATCCCCCGGTTCCAGCTGCACTTCCTGACGGCTATACTGGCTTTCCTCCAGCCCTGCTAGGACAAAGTTGGGCTTGGTCCGCAGATATTGAACCTGACCCTTTCTGCGGCGCAGCAGGGGGGGATTGTGGCCGGCATTGACGAAGGATACCTTCCCCGTGCGCAGATCCAGCTTTCCCATCCAGGCTGTGATAAACATGCCTGCATCATTGGATTCGCACAGCTTGCGGTTGGCCCTGGCGAAAATCTCCTCCACCTCATACCCGCTCTCTGCCAGCCCCTTGATCAGGGTCTTGGCTGTCATCATGAAGAGGGCTGCGGGGATTCCTTTCCCGGAGACATCAGCGATCATAAAGACCAGGCTATAGGAGTCCAGCAGGTAGAAGTCATAGAAATCTCCCCCCACCTCCCTGGCTGCATCCATATAAGCATACATATCAAAATCCGGCCGATTGGGGTAGAGGGGGAAGACAGAGGGCAGAGCAGAATGCTGAATCTGCCGCGCCAGCTCCAGCTCCTTGTCGATCCTTTCCTCGGCCTCCCGGATATAATGCTTGAGGGTAGAAACCGTGGCATTCACGTCATCCGAAAGCTGGGCGAATTCATCATAGGTCCGCACATTGATCACCGTATCCAGGTTGCCATTGGTGATGGCATTCAGGCCCTCATTAACCCGGACCAGGTTACAGATTACCTTCTTTTTCAGCAGCTGGTAGACCAGGATAAAGAGAGCCGTATAGATCAGGACCTCCATAAAAACCACCAGGTAGAGGGTAACATGCCGGTAGAGATCTGCGTCCTCCATGGTAATTCGCCAGACAACCTGCTGGGTAAAGCCGCTGGTGGCCGCAAAGGCAATGACCACACAGATCAGCAGCCAGAAGCCGAAACCATAGCTGAGCCGTTTGCGGTTGAATTCCGACTGCAGGCCATCCCGGGTGAAGCTGCAGGCCAGGACAGCCAGGCAGACCGCCAGGCCGTTACAAAGGATCATGGGAAAGGCGCAGACCTGCACAAAACGGAAGGCATAGGATACATCCGACAGATTGGTGGCCAGGATCAGGAGCATATGGAGGACTTCCATGGTAGCTCCGATGCCAAAAGCGGACAGGATACCCGGTTTTTCATTTTCAAAAAGAGTACGGCGCATCAGGCCACTGAAGAGACCAGCCAGGAGGGTAGACAAGGAGCAGGCCACCCGAGTCAGGGTGCCATAGCCCCAATAGATACAAAACCAGCGGTGAAGCGCGCCGATGGCTCCCGCGATCAGCCCCGCCGGTCCGCCGAAGATCAGGCCTGCACACAGAGGGGCGGAATCCCTTACATTGAGAATTACCCCATGTCCCACATCCACGCCGTAGCGGCTAGCCAGAGCAGCGGCAATTCCAAAGGATATGCCCACCAGAACCTGCTTGCCCCAGCGGGACAGACCAGCCAGCCTGGTCTTCCTCAGAAGAAGATTCCAGGCTGCAGACAAACCTATCATGAAGAGAGTCGCTCCCCCCATCTGCAGAACCGGTGACTGTGTTCCCATCCCCTTACCCTTCTATGGTCAGAAAATCTGAAAAACCGGTGATAGAGAAGACCTCCATCACAGCCTCAGGCACATGAACCAGCTTCATGCCCCCCTTGCCGCTCATGCCCTTCTGCGCCTTCAGGATCACTCTCAGGCCTGCAGAGGAGATATACTCCAGCCCCTCCATATCCAGGGTAAGTCTGTCAGCCTTTTCCAGAACCTCATCCACCACTGCCTCCAGCTCCGGTGCCGTGGTAGTATCCAGTCTGCCGGACAGGCCAAGCAGGGTATCCTCTGCCATTGTCTTATCAATCTTCAACATGCTATATTCTCCTTTCATACAGGGTCTTCACTTCCTATGTGCCTCCACAAAGGGAATCAGCCTCTCCCGCAGAACCTGCAGAGCCAAGGCCCGCTTCTGTGGGGGCCACCGGTCCCCCTTCAGCAGGCAGGTGCAGCAGCGGAACCAAGCCATGGGATAGAGCCACTCCACATCCGGATCCTTCTCCTGGGCTTCCTCCAGCGTATCAGCCTGAAAATATCTCTTCAGCAGGAGGCTAAGCATCCCATCCAGGGTAGCCTGGGGCATCCGGTAGAAGGTATTGTAGCCATTCTCCCCTTCTGCGGCATAATGGATGGAGAAGAGAATACGGGAAATATCAAACAGGGGCATGCCCATGGAGAATTCTCCCATATCAATCAGGCAGCATTCTCCCTTCTGGACCATAATATTATTGACATTGAGATCCCCGTGAACACAGAAGCTGCGGTCCGGTATCAGATCCAAAAATTCATAGAGATAGGAGGCCTCCTCCTGTGTAATGCCGGTAATATTGGGAATATCCGCCCGATTCAGATCCTTGAAGGAGGGAAGCTCCCCCTCTTCTACCGAAACGGAGTGCACCTGACGGCAGACCCTGGCATACATGTCCGCATATTGCTCCAGCCTGTCCGGATGTTCCCTCAGGAGCTCTCCCAATGTCTTGGATTGGATGAGCTCATATACCACCCCGATACGCCCCTCTGCTTCCACAATATCGTAAGAAATGGCAGTGGGAAGTCCCAGAACAAAGGCCTTCCTGGCCAGGTCCTTCTCCTGCTGCACCTCATCCTCCTTCACCCTGGGATAATAGAGCTTGATAATCCGCTCCTCATCCAGACGGAAGACCTCGCCGCAGGCGCCGGATCCAATCTTGACACAGTTGGCCAGGCTGATCCTCCTCCTGGCCTTGGAAATATCCATAATCTCCGAAAATCCGGTCACATCAAAGACCTTCATCACCTCTTCGTTGACCTGGACAATGCGAAATTGCTTCTTGCCGCAGCGCTTTTTCAGAGCCAGCAGAACCCGAAGGCCGGCACTGGAAATGTAGTCCAGACCCCCGGCATCCACCAGGATCCCCTCTGCCATTCCCGGTTCTCCCGCTACAGCCTTTTCCAGCTCAGGAGCGTTTGCGGATGTCACACTTCCCTTGAGGGATATGGTGGTCACAGTGTCATGGGTAATGGTCACTTCAATTGGCATTTAATCCTCCTGACTGAAAATCTCCTCTGTCAGCTTCTTCAGTTCCTCATACATGGGCAGACCCTCTAAAGGGGAAAGGGCCGCTACCGTTTCCCGAAAAAGCCAGGCCTGCTGGTCTCGCCCCCGATTAAAGCGCTCCCAGACGGCCTCCCCCACCTTGCCCAGCTCTTCATGCAGGCTGCGCAGGTTGGACAGCTTGTCTGCACACATCAGCATCTTATGGCTGCGATCCCCCGGCTGTCTCAAAACCTCCAGGGCAGCCCCCTTGCGTTCCTCCCAGGTCTTATCCTTATCCTCAGAGTCCGCTGCCACCAGATCCGCCACCTCCTGGCTGAAGGCCGCCTCCAGCTGGTCTCTGGTAATATAAGCATCCTCCAGGGTATCATGGAGATATCCCGCTGCAATCAGTGCCTCATCCGCCCCATTGCGAGCCAATTCCAGCGCCACCTCCACCGGATGGGTGATATAAGGCAGGCCATCCTTTCGGATCTGCTCCCCATGGGCATAGTAAGCAAAGAGAAATGCTTTCGTAGTCAACTGTTCCATCCTCTCCTCTTGTCCCTTCTAAGTCTCATCGGCACAATTCCAGCGCCAGGCGGTAGAAGACCGGATCCTCCATGGCTCCCTCCTGGTTCCGGTAGCGAGCCAGAACCCCGAAGAAATTCTTCCCCAGTCCGTATCGGCCATCCGCCTGATATTGGTTGGATATCATAAAGCACTGCTTATTGGGCAGGAGGCTGAGATTATTCTGCAGCCGCTTCAGCTTCTTGTTGGATATCTCACCGGCCTCCGCCAGCAGGATATAGGCATCGGACTCCTCCATCAAAGCCAGGGTCTGTTCATCCAGATTGGTTCCCAGATCCAGAAGGACATAGGCAAAATCCTTCTTCTCCCGCAGCAGGCCTAAGAGGGTCTTCAATTCTTCCGTCCCAACTCCCAGGGAGGGCATGGCCTTCTCAAAGGGCAGAAGATAGGACACCTCTTCCTGGTCAATATTCTGCAAAATCGTCCAATAGCTGTCCTCATCCGGCTTCTTCAGCTTCTCCGCCAGATGGGGGTCCGCATACTTCTCCGTATGGAGAAAAACCGAAAAGCTCTGCAGGCTGTCGCAGCCCACCACCAGCACGGTCTGATCCAGCTTCCGAAGCTTTCGCCCCAGAGCCAGAGTCACCAGGCTCTTGCCGCAGCCGCCGATGGGGGAATAGACGGCGATTACCTTAGGCTCCGGCTTCTCCTGGGGAATGGGTCTCTCCAAAAGCCTGGGCGTCTCCTCAGCCAGCCAATCCTCCAATTGCCGGAATATCTCTTCTCTCTCCTGGGGGGAGAAAGTCTCCTCGCCTTTCTGGGGGAGGATCTTCACGTGCCGGATCGGATACTGCTGCAAATAAGTATCATAAAGCTCCGATTCCACCAGCAGCAGATCCAGGTTCCGGGGAGTTCTCAGATAGGTCTCCAGATAAGCCGGATCTGTAATGATATGGATCCCAACTCTGGAGCCGAAGCGCCGGATCATCTCACTCTCTAACTGTCGAATATAGCCATAATCTCTGTCAATGACCAGAAGACTTCGTTCCTCCATGCACCCTCCTTCCTGCTACATCAGGGTCTCCTTCTCACTCCACATTAAAAGTACAATCTGCGAAACGCAGGACACTTCCCTTGCCTACGGGAGTCTGCGCCATGGGAGGGAGCTTCTGGTCGTTCAGGTAAGTTCCGTTGGCGCTCTCCAGATCCATGACATAGAAATTGATATCATTCCAGCCGATCTCCGCATGCAGGGGGCTGACGGTGGTAGCTCCCTCAATGACCCCGTCCGCTGCCTCCCCGTCCGTCCCGATCCGAAAGGCCTCATGACCGATATGGAAACTCTGAGGGATGGGAGTATTCACGCTCTTCAGGACAATCTCTTCATCCTCTCTGGGCGGTCTCCGCTCCAAAGCCTCCTGGAGACTGGTCCAGTCACCGAATTGCCTTTCCTTCTGGAATTCCATCTGCCTGCATACATGACTGCCTGACTCGCTATGCCCCAGCATCTCCTCCAGCAGGGCATAAATCCTTTTCTTATAGATCTGACTGTTCAGAGATTCCTCCGGCAGCACCGCGGGCAGGCACAGGAAATATACCCTGCCCTCTTCATCCAGATAGATGCTGTCCAGATCCCATACCAGATTCTCCGGTGAAATCGCCATGCAGCCCTCCAGCTCCTTCACCCGTTCCAGCAAAGCCTTACCCACCTGGCAGATCTGATCCAGGGTCATCTGATCCAGTTGCCTATCCAGGCTCTCGTATCCTTCCGGGAAATAAGCCAGCTTGATCCTGTCATTAAAGCGGATCCAGGTACAGGGAAGCAGACCTTTGTCCCTTCCCTCTTTCATAAAGTCCAATGCGTCCGGATCCAGCAGGTCTTCTGAGTTCAGCATAAATTCCCGCATGACACAACCTCCCTATGTCCTTTTTGCTCTCCTCATTGTACAACACAGGGCAGGAATTTACAAGAACATTCACACTGCCCTCTTCCAGGAGCCCTTGTGATAGAAAGTCAAAGACAGGAAGGCTCCCACGCACCAGCCCACCGGCCAGGCCATCCATATGCCCAGCACCTGGAAGACCTGAGACAGGCAGATGGACAGGCAGACCCGCAGGAGCAGGTCGCTGAAGGTAGTCACCATAAACTGCTTCATGGCTCCTGTTCCCCTCAGGATTCCATCCGCCATCACCTTAGCGGCCACCACAAAATAGAAGGGGGTGACGATCCGCAGGAATTGCAAAGCCGTGGTCATGGCCAGCCCCTGGGGGTTGTCCAGGAAGAGATAGATGAGATAGCGGCCGGCCAGCAGATAGAGGGCTGCCAGGGGGACCGTTAAGGTCCATATGATCTTCATGCCGGCTCGAAAGCCCTCCCGAATCCGCTCCAGCTTCCTGGCTCCCAGGTTCTGGGCCGTATAGTTAGAAAGTCCGCTGCTTAGGGTCGTAAAGGATGTAATGACCAGATTATTCAGCTTAATCGCCGCAGAATATCCTGCCATAACGCTGGAGCCAAAGCCGTTAATCTGGCTCTGGATGACCATATTTCCCAGGGAAATAAAGCTTTGCTGCAGGGTACTGGGAATGGCGATGACCGCAATCTTGCCCAGCAGCTGCCGGGAAAAAATCGATGTCCGCCCCTGGGTCTGAATCCGGTGCAGACGTCTCAAAACCACCACAATCGCCAGAATACAGCTGACTCCCTGACACAGGAAGGTGGCCCAGGCCACTCCCGCCACTCCCATGCGAAAGACGGTAACGAAGAAGACGTCCGCTCCGATATTGGCACAGGAAGAACAGGCCAGGAAGAGAAAAGGTGTCCTGGAATCCCCCAAAGCCGCAAAGACTCCCGTGGCTACATTGTAATAGAAGGTAAAGGGCAAGCCCAGAATATAGATATCCAGATATAGTTTGGAATCCGCCATTACATTAGCCGGTGTATGGATCAGATCCAGCAGGCTGCCGCTGAAGAGAAGTCCCGCCACCATCAAAAGCCCACATACCACCCCGGTGGCAATCAAGGAGGTATAGACCGCTGTCTTCATGTCCCCATACTTCTTCGCCCCATACAGCTGAGCCGTGATCACCGAACAGCCAATGTTACATCCCATGGCAAAGGCCAGGAAAATCAGGGTAATCTCATAGCTGTTTCCTACAGCCGCCAAAGCATCCTCCCCTACGAACTTCCCCGCCACAAGGCTGTCTGCTATATTATACAGCTGTTGGAAAATAATGCTTCCAAACAGGGGCAGACAAAACCTCCATAACACAGTCTCCGGTTTACCCGTGGTCAAATCTCTGTTCACCTGTCTCATCCTTCTTTCTCTTAAACCAGACTCACGGAGCGGCTCCGGCAGCCACCCTGCAGCCATTCTACCACGGGTCTTTCCATTCTTCAAGAGCAAGAGCCTCCCAGGAAAGGGCCTCCCCCACCGACATGCCCCTAAAGGGACTAGCTTCGCGTCGCGAGCATGTCGTGGGCTCAGGCTTTTGACACTGTAACCAAAGTTCTGGTGCTGCCTCATTTAATCGTTGCATTATGATTCAAAATGTGTACTATAGATAGAAGAAGAGATCTGCCAACAGGCAAGCACGCTACAGAAAGGGTTCCTTCCAAGATGCTTTCTTTAACTACAATCAAAAAATTGGCCAGCCCCGCCGCTTTTTCCAGGGGGCTTGGAATTTATTCCCAGGGCAGGATTACACATGTCGAGTCGCAGACTGTCCGGGACTGTGATGTTGTCACCATTCTGGTTCAGGAAGATCAGGCCAGGGAATACAGGGTCTTGTTTCATCTGAATACCCGGACAGATCAGGTGGAATATATTGATTGCACCTGCCCCTCCTTCCATGCTCACCAGGGTATTTGCGAACACTGTGTCGCTGCCCTCCTGCATTACATGTATATTCAGGCGACCCACCCGGAGCTCTCAAACAGGTCTGCCCGACCCCCACAGACTTCCCGAAAACCGAAACAGAAGCAGCAGGTCAAGCCCAAGAAAGTGGTTCGCCATACCACACCGGAGCTGTCTGAGCTCTTTCAGAAGCGGGCAGTTGCCAAATCCCTGCCCCTGCTTCAGGCAGCCGCCTACGGTCAGGTACATCTGGAGCCCTATTTTTCCGTAGAATCCTCTGTCTTCTATGTAGAATTCAAGATTGGTATCACTAAAATGTATGTTCTGCAGGATGTATTCACCTTCGTGGAGGCTTTGGACCGGCAGGAAGATTATCAATACGGGAAGAACTTGCATTTTATCCATACCATGGAGGTCTTTGATGAGGACTCCAAGTCCCTGGTGCCCTTCCTGCAAAATTGGGTTTTAAATAACCGGGATGCCCACCGGCAGAAGACCTATTATGGCTATCCCGCCGGAGCTACGGAAAAGGTACGCTTCCTGGAATTGCAGGGCTCGGAGATGACCGACTTTCTCCTTCTTCGGGAAGGTAAGGTCGTGCAGGGACATATTCCCGGTAATCCTACCGTCGAATGGACCCCGGTTCGGGAGCGGCCCCCCCGAACCCTGACCCTCACCGGCACCGACCAGGGCATTCAGCTGCAAAGCAATTCCTTTGCCCTGATCGGTTTTACCAGCCGGTATTTCCTATCCTTCCACAAGGGGAAGATCTATCTGGAAGCCCGGGCCGACCTTACCCCCTCCCTCCAGGACTTCCTGCAATTCATGGCAAGGAGCGCCTCCGCCGATCCCTTTATCGAAGCCAAGGATGTCCCGTCCTTTTGTCGGGATTTTCTGCCTGTCCTAAAGGAAGTCTACCATTGCAAAATGAAGGACTTCCAGCCGGAGGATTATGGGATGGCGGAGCCGGAATTCCATATCTACCTGGATGCTCCTCAGGAAAACATGATCACCTGCAAACCCATGGTTCACTATGGAAAGCAAAAGTTCTCCCTCTATACCACGGAGGAGATTGCCCTCCGGGACATGAAGGCGGAGGCGGCTCTGCGCCAGCTGATCCTGGATTATACCAACACCTATGATCCCTCCCTCCAATGTGCGGCTGCCATGGACGACGAAGAGCTGATCTATGACCTTCTGGTCAAGGGGATTCCCGCCATGCAGGCCATGGGGCAAGTCTATATCTCCGATACTCTGAAGCGAATGGAGGTACAGCCTGCTCCCCAGGTGACGGTGGGAGTATCCCTGGAGGGAGAACTGCTGAATCTCACCATGACTGCCAAAGAGTTGTCCCGGGAGGAATTGCTGGATATTTTGTCCCGCTACAACCGGAAGAAGAAGTATTATCGGCTCAAGGACGGTACCTTCATCAATGCCCAGGATTCCGGCCTGGACACGGTCCTGGAACTCAAGGAAGGATTGATGCTGACCGATAAGCAGATGAAGCAGGAGCAGGTACAGGTGCAGAAGTTCCGCGCCCTCTATCTGGATGCCCAGCTCAAGGAGAATCCTGCAGTCTCCGCGATAAAAAACAGATCCTTCCGGTCTCTGGTCCGCAATATGAAAACCATTGAGGACAATGATTTCGAACTGCCTCCCAGCCTGGAGCCTGTCCTGCGGGATTACCAGAAGAAGGGCTTCCTCTGGATCAAAGCGCTCCGGCATAATGGCTTCGGCGGAATATTGGCAGATGACATGGGTCTGGGAAAAACTCTGCAAGTGATTGCCTTTCTCCTGTCAGACCACCAGGAGACGGAGCGCCCAAAGAGCTCCGGAGCCAACCGCAATGCCCTGATTGTAGCTCCCGCCTCTCTGGTCTACAACTGGCAGAATGAGATCCACCGCTTCGCTCCGGAACTGACCCCCCTTATGGTTACCGGAACAGCTGCGGAGAGGCAGAAGATCCGGAAGGAGGCCGGAGGAGACGACATTCTCCTGACCTCCTATGACCTTCTGAAGCGAGATATCAGGGACTATGAGAACTACCATTTCCGCTGTCAGGTGATTGACGAGGCACAGTATATCAAGAATTCCAACACCCAGGCCGCCAGGGCCGTCAAAGAGGTTCAATCTGACTTCCGGATGGCTCTCACCGGAACCCCGGTGGAGAACCGCCTCAGCGAGCTTTGGAGTATTTTCGATTACCTGATGCCCGGTTTCCTCTATCCCTACAAGAAGTTCCGGGAGGAGATTGAGCTTCCGGTGGTGCAGAATTCCCAGGAGGCCGCCATGAAACGGCTCCAGAAGCTGATCCGTCCCTTCGTCCTGCGCCGTCTGAAGAAAGATGTATTAAGAGATCTCCCGGACAAGCTGGAGGAGAATATGTTCGCCCAGCTGACCGGCGAGCAGCAAAAGCTCTATGATGCCCATGTCAAACGCCTGATGCTGCTGCTGAACAAACAGACGGAGGAAGAATTCCGTTCCTCTAAGATTACTATTTTAGCCGAGCTCACCCGCCTGCGCCAGCTTTGCTGCGATCCTTCCCTGGTTTTTGAGGATTATAAAGGGGAGTCTGTCAAGACCGACCTGTGTATGAACCTGGTCACCAATGCCATCGCCAACGGCCACAAGATCCTGCTTTTTTCTCAGTTTACCACCATGCTGGATCACCTGGCCCAACGTCTGCAGCAGGAGCATATCGCCTACTACATGCTCACCGGTTCCGTCAGCAAGGAAAAACGAGCCGAGATGGTGGAGGCCTTCAACACGGATCAGACCCCCGTCTTCTGCATCTCCCTCAAGGCCGGAGGCACGGGGCTGAATCTGACGGCGGCGGATATCGTGATCCACTTCGACCCCTGGTGGAATCTGGCTGTCCAAAACCAGGCTACCGACCGGGCACACCGCATCGGGCAGAAGCATGTGGTCAATGTCTACAAGCTCATCGTCAAGGGAACCATCGAGGAGAACATCCTCAAGCTCCAGGAAAAGAAAAGAGAGCTGGCAGATCAGATTCTGGAGGGCGAGGAGCTCAAGGGAGGCAGTCTGACCAAGGAGGAGCTGATGGAACTGCTTAGGGACAATTGAGGGATCCTATCATGCGAGATTCCGAATCATTGTTCCGGATTGGTTCTGGATTTGGTCCAGGATTCTGTTTTTTCCTTTTCTGGTGATCTGCTGCCAGCTGCCAGGGGAGTTCCCTTCCTAATCCTCCGATTCCGGCTGCAACAAAAAACGGGAGGGAGAAAAGTCAAGGACTTGACCTTTCCCCCTCCCGATCTGTGCTTCTGTCAAGCCTGATAAGGGATAAGCAGTCCCTGCTCAAGCCAGGCTTTCAGGATGCAATCAAGGGTCTGTTCTTCCTCTGGAGTAGGCTCTTCTCCATCCGGATAAGTGAAAAGATATGCATCCCGCACCAATTCTCCTCTTTCCGGATCCGCGAACTTGTAAAGAGGCCCGTCCTTGGAGATTCCCAGGATCATGTTCTCCGTGTCATAATAAAAACCGCCATTGACCTTCTTCAATACCTCTTCTACTAATTCTCTTCTCATCGTTGCCATAATATTTATCCTCCTATCCTACGGGTTCTTTACGGATGGCTGTCGGTTCATCACCGGCTTTCCTTTCCCTTACTTGTTGGTTCGTTTGTTTCTTTCTGCTTATTGATACGATCCCGCAAGGAGGAGGGCTAAGAGTTTTGAAAAAAATTCCGGCCTTTCTACGATCCCCTGCTCAATCTTACCAAAGGGGATTTCGTCGGCCTGCAAGCCCTGTCTGACCTCCTGCACCACGGTCTTGATCCTTTGCACCTCTTTCTCAGTTTACCGCTATGCTGAATCACCAGGCTCACCGCATCGGGCAGAAGCATGTGGTCAATGTCTACAAGCTCATCGTGCCTGACTTTTCATCACGGAAACAGAAAAAGAGACAGAAAAGAATAGGTATTTACCCCCAGGGTATAATTCTTTCGAACTCCTTGCACATCTGATTTGAAAATGATAGAATGTGTCTAGATAAGCATTACATTTCTTTCCG
>CAVLCU010000075.1:0-11826 GCA_963661545.1 Lachnospiraceae bacterium
GCTGACGGCAGAGCTCACTGCCGATGGAGCCTCCACCCCCAGTCACCAGGATGGTCTTACCGGCCACATATCCCAGGATATCATCCAGTTCCACCCGCACCTCTTCCCGGCCCAGCAGATCCTCAATGCTGACCGGTCTTAGTTTACTGACACTAACCTCGTCATTGACCAGCTGGTAGATCCCCGGCAGGGTACGCAGCTCACAGCCGGTCTCCTGGCATATGGTCAGGATGGGCTTCAGCCGGGCGGCACCGGCGGAGGGGATGGCGATGATGATCTGGTGGATGTCCAGCTGCTTCACATATCTGGGAATGTCCTCCCGGCCTCCCACAATCTTGACTCCCCGCAGGAACCTGCCCTGCTTGCCTGGGTCATCATCGATCACACATTGCACCCTCTGGTTGAGATGACAGCTGTTCTGGATCTCCATCATCAGCATCTTGCCTGCCTCTCCGGCTCCCACCAGCATGACATTCTTACTCTTCTTCCAGGGCATATTCCGCCGCTGACGGCGCAGACGGGCAGTCCGATAGAGGAAACGGATCCCTGAGGCGAAGATCACCAGATAGATGGCATTGAGAAGGAAGAAGCTGCGGGGAAAATGACCATGGCCTGCAATCACCATGCCCAGCTCCACCGCGCCTGCAATGATACAGGCCCAGATGATGTTGAAGAGCTCCCGGACTCCCGCATATTCCCAGAGACTGGAGTAAAGGCGAAAGATGGCAAAAATAAGCAGGGTAACCCCCACAAATGCCGGCTCGTACTCCATCATCCCCCTCAGATATGTCTCCGGTATCTCACTGACAACGAACTCAAATCGGGTGGCAAGCGCAAAAAAAGACGCAAATACCACACATACCAGATCCAGAAGAACCAGAAGGGTTCTCCGAAACCACAATTGGTTGATGACCTTTTGTCTGTTCATCCTATACAAAGCCCTCATTCATATCCATGCATCAAAAAATGCGGTTCCTCCTCCGCATCCCTATATGCCTGTAAAAAACGAACCCTCCCCGTCACCGCTCCTTTGAGAAGAGGATTCCTCTCTTCCTCGGCAGCCTCTTCCGTGGCTGCCTTCCTGATTCCCTAGTATAGCAAACCAGGAAGGATTCGTCAACCATGCATCCTACCCCCGCCGGGTTTGTTAGGAATCATACATCCTATCCCACTCTTCTATCATACAGCTATGTTTTCGAGTCCTCTTATCATAGCTGATGGCCACAAGAAGAATCTTTCCTCTATACTCTTCCAGACTTTGACAATAATTCCTCTCTTTTATCTGCGCAATTGCTCCTGTCACAGAATGATTCCATTTTAATTCCACTACCAGGGCCGGTTTTTCAGGAAATTGTTTGCGGGGCAGGAAAACCAAATCAGCAAATCCTTTTCCTGTGGGAAGTTCCCGATAGATGTGATAGTAGTTTCGCGCAGCATATAGAGCCAGGGAAATGGTATAACTCAAGGCATTTTCATCATTATATTGGAGATGTGAGGTTTCAAAGTGTGCCTTTTCGATTCCGCGAGCAACCTGCTCCGGGCGCATCTGCCAGATGCTCCGCAGGGTATCCGCCGAATTTTTCAAGGCTTTGGAAACTTCCCCCCACTCAGACGCAGACACTGCATTCACGAACTCCCCTTGTATTTCCTGGTTGGGGATGGTTACTGTTTTTTCCGCAAAATGGTAGCTGAGATAACCCAGGTGGATCAAGAGGGTCAGGACATCATCCTCGGTATGGAAGGTAGTCATGTCATTGGAGAAACTTCCCGTATTCACCGGTACAGATTCCCCGGCCATCATCGCCAGCACATCATCCTTAAGCCCTTCAAAATTCATATCAATATAGATCCGCAGGGCCTCGAAGGTCTCGGTTTTATTCCAATAAGAGTCACAGATCCCACTTAATACCGCCGTCACAACGGAGCGAGGATTGTAGATGGATTCCTTGTGCAGAAAGCTGTATCCATCGTACCATTCTCTCAAATCGTCTCTATCCCGTTGGTAAGATGCACAGAGTCCCTGCACTTCCGTCTCTGTGAAACCCACAAATTCCGCCAAGGGACCCGGATTGGTCATGGAAAATTCATCGAACATGTTGAGCGCCGAATGAGTTCCGTATTTTTTCACCGGCAGAATTCCGGTCATATAGGCAAGGTGGATATACCCCTTATCCTTCAGCAAATCCCGCAGGAAATCCAGATACCTTTCCTGGACTTTTTGGTCCTCCTTATATTCGCGAAATACGCAATCCCACTCGTCAATGATAACCACAAAGGGGCAACGGCTGGCATGATAGATGTCCTGCATGGTACGGGTTAGATTTGTTTTGTCAAAGCATACTGCCTGGGGATATTCCTGAAGCAGTTCCCACAGAAGAGAGCTTCGCAAAAGATCCAGCATCGCATCCATATCCCGGCTTTGGCTGAGAAAATCCTGCATATTCAGGAAGATCGTATCATATTGATTCAGATGCCTCTCGAAACTCGGTAAGCATGAAGCCTGCAGTTTCTCAAACAAGTCTCCCGATGCACAGCCACGGCTATAATAAGCCGCTAACATATTGGCGGCCATTGATTTGCCAAAACGTCTGGGGCGGCTGACACAGATATACTTCTGGCTGGTGTGAAGCACAGCATTGGTATAAGATAGCAATCCTGTCTTATCTACATAAATCTGGGAGTTTAGTGCCTCCACAAATTTTTCATTGCCCGGATTCAGATATACTCCCATCCTGTCTGCCCTCCTCCTTCCATTCATCCAAAAGCAGTATGCTCATCTGCCATATTCTCTGGCATCCTCTATATCCCGTCTCAGCTGCTGAACCAGCAGGTCCTGGGAGGAGAACTTCTGCTCCGGCCGCCGGAAGGAGAGGAGCTGGACGGTGGCTGCCTTGCCATAGAGATTTTGACTGCAGTCAAAAAGATGGGTCTCTACCCCCATGTCCTTTCCCTTGACCGTAGGCTTGGTGCCGATATTGGTGACCCCTCGATAGAGTCTGCCTTCAATCCTGGACTGGGAGATATAGACTCCCTTGGGGGGCAGCATCTTGCCGGGATCCGGAATCTGATTGATGGTAGGAAAGCCCAGGGCATGCCCCAGATGGCGGCCATGCACCACACAGCCACTGATAAAATAGGGGTAGCCCAGCAGGTCATTGACCTTTTCCATACGACCGGCGGCCAGCTCCTCACGCACATAACTGCTGCTGATCTCCCGCCCCCCATCTCTTTCCTTCTCAATGATTTCCACATGGAAGCCCCACTGGCGGCCCATCTTCAGGAGGAAGTCCGGATTGCCCCGGCGGCCTCGCCCAAAATGCGCATCCGTTCCCACAATAATGGCCTTGGCTCCCAGGCGGCCCAGCAGAATATCTGTCACAAAGTCCTCGGCCTCCATATTGCGAATCTGGTCGGTGAAGGGACACTCCACCAGCAGGTCAACCCCCATGGAATGGAGAATCTCCCGCCGTTCCCGGTTGGTCATGAGCATCTGGCCCTTTCTGTCCCCCATATGAACCTGGGGGGAGACGTCAAAGGTGAAAATAATGGATTGATATCCCTCCTGCCGTCCCATCTCCTGGACTCGATGAATGATCTTCTGATGTCCCCGATGCACTCCGTCGAATTTCCCCAGCGTCACAACACCGGGCTTATGTAATTGTATGGCATCTATCGAATTGATGTATTCCACCGTCTCCTCTTCCCCTTACCTGTCTGTCCCGTCATAGAACATTTTTATCGGCCGATACAGCCCTTCCCCCCGTCGAAAAATCCCCACAAAGATCCCCTCCGAGTCATATAGCCGTACCTGCCCCTCTTCCTTTGCTTCCCCCGGCTTTGGCAAGCTTTTTGGCTTCTCCTCCCTCAGCAGATCCTTCTCTGCCAGGGGATTCCCATTATGAGCCAGACCATCCGCCTCCGGCCTGACCCTGCAGGCGGGCAGGTCGGCGAAGATTTGATCCGTGGGAATCAGACACTCCTTTAACTCTCCTCGCTCCTGCAAGTCCTGGATCTGGGACAGCTTCCTGGCCTCTTGCAGGCCAAACCGCCCTACCCGGGTTCGGATCAGATGATCCATACAGGCTCCACAGCCCAATTTGGCTCCCAGATCATGGCAAAGGGTTCGAATATAGGTTCCCTTAGAGCAGGTAACCTGAAAGGTCACCCTGGGAAGATGCATCTCCAGAATCTCTATCCGATAAAAATGCACTTTTCTGGGCTGGCGTTCTACTTCCTTGCCCTCTCTGGCCAGTTCATAAAGCCTCCTGCCCCCCTGCTTGAGGGCAGAATACATGGGGGGAATCTGCCATTGGTCTCCCTGAAAGTTCAGAAGAGACTGTCTGACCTCTTCCTGGGAACAGGTTACCGGATGCTTCTCCAAGGTTGTCCCGGAACTATCCTGGGTATCCGTCACCCTCCCCAGCAGGGCAACCGCCTCATAGGTCTTGGTCTCATCTGTCAGCATATCGCACAGCCGGGTGGCCTTCCCCAGACATACAGGCAGCACTCCCTCCGCCTCCGGATCCAGAGTGCCGGTATGCCCTATCTTCTTCTGGTGCAAAATTCCCCGAAGCTTGGCCACCACATCATGGGAAGTAAACCCCGGCTCCTTATAAACAACCATCACACCATTCATCATCCCTGCCCACTCCTCACTGCCCACTAGCCACTAACCACTGCCCACTAGCCACTAACCACTGCCCACTAGCCACTGCCCACTAACCACTGCCCACTAGCCACTAACCACTGATCCCCAGCCCCTCCTCCACCTTCCTGATCAGGTGCCGGAGGATCTCCTCTGCCTTGCCCAGCATGGTACAGCCTGCTGCCCGCATATGGCCGCCGCCGCCGTAGGCCAGGGCAATCTTGCTGACATCTACATAATTCTTGGAACGCAAGCTGACCTTGTAGGTGTCTTCCTTGGTTTCATAGAGGAAAATAGCCACTTCCACCCCGGCTGTATTGCGCAGCTGGGCTACAATTCCATCCATGTCCCTGGCCTGCACTCCGTATTCCTCCATGGAGGAGCGGTGGGCGACCCCGATAACACATTTGCCCTCCAGAACCAGTTGGCTCTCCGTCAAAACCCTGCCCAGCATGCGGTTCTGGCCGTAGGTCTTCTGGAAGAAGGATTCGTCAATGATGCGGGAAAAGTCTATTCCCTTCTCCATCAATACCGCCGCTGCCCGCATGGTATCCGGGGATGTAGCCGGATATTGAAAGACTCCTGTGTCATGGACAAAGCCGGTATAGAGGGCTTCCGCGCAGGCCCTGGAGATCTTCTCCGGATCCAGAAAGCGGAAGAGTACCTCACTGGCTGAGCTGGCCTTAGGGTCGTTGAAAAGCCAGGTATATCCTCCCCGGTTGGTGATATGATGATCGATGCAAAGGGTTTTTCCGGCATGCCTGATGCAGGCTCCTGCCACCCCAATGCGATCCTGGCTGCTGATATCCATAAGGAGCAGCAAATCATACTCCCGGTTCTCCTGATATTGGCTGCAGGCCTGATCCAGACCCTCGATGAAGTCAAAGACCTCCCGCACCGGCTGCAGGTAAACCTGAGCCTGGATCTGGGGATAATTGTCCCGCAGATAGAGCCAGGCTCCCAGACAGGAGCCGATGCAATCCCCATCCGGGTTCACATGACCGGCAATAGCTACAGAATGCACGCCATCCAGAAAATCCTCCAGGCGCCATTCTCCCTTCTCCTGCTTTTCCTCTTGTTCCCGGTTCTCCTGCTTTCCCTGACTCATTCCTCTTCTTCCTCGTCCTCTTCTGCGGCTTCTTCCCCGTCTTCTTCCTCAGGCTCTTCTGGATCTTCTGCCTTTTCTTCTTCCTTTTCTTCTTCCGGTCTGCCCTCTTCCTGCGAGGCATCCCTGTCTTCGGACTTTCTGTCTCTTTCTGCCTCTTGAGCACTTTCCCGGCTTCGGATCTCATCGATGATATGGGACATGTTGACCCCGTATTCGATGGACTGATCCAGAAGGAAGGTCAGCTCCGGTGTGTTGCGAAGATTCAGATTCCGAGCCAGCAGGCGGCGAATGTAGCCTTCGGCGCTGTGCAGACCTGCCAGGGTATCCTCCTTGGCTTTTTGGTCTCCCAGAACGCTGATATAGACCTTACAGGTCTTCAGATCCGGCGCTACCTCCGCCCCTGTGACGGAGGTCATGCAGCCGATCCGGGGGTCTTTGATCTCCCCCCCAAGGATCCGGCTCAATTCCCTGTGCACTTCTCCATTGATTCGTGTATTTTTGATGCTATTTTTTCTCACCATGAACCTCCCCTTACCTGGGAACTTCTACCATGATATAGGCTTCTACCATGTCCAGCTCCTGGATGTCGTTGAAGCCCTCGAAGACAAGACCGCATTCGTAGCCTGCCTTGACCTCCTTCACGTCGTCCTTGAACCGCTTCAGAGAGGCCAGAGCACCCTCGAAGATCTGCTTGCCCTCCCGGCTGATGCGGACGGAGCAATTTCTCTGGAAGACACCATCCATGACATAGCTTCCGGCAATGGTTCCCACGCCGGATGCCTTGAAGAGCTGGCGGATCTCCGCATGACCGATGACCTTTTCCTCGAAAATGGGATCCAGCATGCCCTTCATGGCTGCCTCCACATCCTCGATGGCCTGGTAAATCACCTTGTAGAGGCGAACATCCACGCCCTCCTGCTCCGCAATGGCCTTGGCGGTGGCATCCGGACGCACATTGAAGCCGATGACGATGGCATTGGAAGCCGCTGCTAAGGTGACATCGGATTCGTTGATGGCGCCTACGCCTCCGTGAACGATCTTGACCACAACCTCCTCGTTGGACAGCTTAACCAGGGATTGCTTCACAGCTTCCACAGATCCCTGCACATCCGCCTTGACCACGATATTCAGTTCCTTCAGATTGCCTTCCTTAATCTGGCTGAAGAGGTCATCCAGGGACATCTTGGCCTTGGTATCCTCCAGCAGCCGATTCTTGCCTTCGGAAACAAAGGTAGCTGCGAAGTTCTTGGCTTCCTTGTCCGTCTCCGTGGCCACCAGGATCTCTCCTGCATTGGGCACGTCTCCCAGACCCAGCACCTCCACCGGGGTAGAGGGTCCGGCCTCCTTCAGCCGTCTGGAATTCTCATCCATCATGGCCCGAACCTTACCGGAGCAGGCGCCGGCGGCGATATAATCTCCTACGTGCAGGGTACCCTTCTGTACCAGAATGTTGGCCACAGGGCCCTTGCCCTTATCCAGCTTGGCCTCCAGGACCAGACCACGAGCCCGCCTGTTGGGATTGGCCTTCAGTTCCATCACCTCGGCTGTCAGAAGAATCATTTCCAGCAGATTATCAATGCCCTCGTGGGTCTTGGCCGATACAGGTACAAAGACCGTGCTGCCGCCCCAATCCTCGGGGATCAGCTGGTATTCTGACAGCTCCTGCTTTACCCGGTCTACGTTGGCGCTGGGCTTGTCAATCTTGTTGATGGCGACGATAATCTCTACCCCGGCTGCCTTGGCATGGTTAATGGCCTCAATGGTCTGGGGCATCACTCCGTCGTCTGCGGCAACCACCAGAACAGCGATATCCGTGGAATTGGCTCCCCGCATACGCATGGCTGTAAAGGCCTCGTGACCGGGAGTATCCAGGAAGGTAATTCTCTGTCCGTTGATGGAGACGCCATAGGCACCGATGTGCTGGGTGATGCCTCCTGCCTCCCGATCCGTTACATGGGCGTCTCGGATAGCATCCAAAAGGGAGGTTTTACCATGGTCAACATGACCCATGACGCAGACCACCGGCGGACGGGGCACCAGGGTGCTTTCCTCCTCCTCTTCCTCCTTCAGCAGCTCCTGGATCACATCGACCTTCTCCTCCTGCTCTGCCAGAATGTCATAGCTAAGAGCAATCTCCTGAGCCTTTTCGAAGTCGATCTCCTGGTTTACGGTTACCATGGTTCCCTCCAGGAAGAGCTTCTTCACGATAACGGCGGGCTGCATCTTCATCTTCTCCGCCAGCTCCCGGATGGTCAGCTTCTCCGGCAGGAGGATCTCCTTGATCTCCTCCTTCTTCTCCTCCCTGGCCTTATGAGCCGGCTTCTGAAGAGCCTTGGGAAGGTTCTGGTTGGGTCTTCTGCCCTGGTTGGGGCGATTGCCGCCGCTTCTGCGATCGTTATTGAATTTGTTCTCTCTTAGAGAATCCTTGTTCTTATCCTTGTCCTTATGGCCGGTGTCTCTGGCCGGTCTCTTGATACCCACATCCACAGAAGGCGCAGCCGGTCTGCGATCCATGCCCGGTCTGGGGCTTCTGTTTCTGTCTCCAAAGCCGGCACCCGGACGATTCTGGCCAAAGCCGGGACGTCCTCCCTGGCTCCGGTCCCCATAACTTCTGGGACGGTCTCCCTGGGGTCTGTCCCCATAGCTTCTGGGACGATCCCCCTGAGGTCTGTCCCCGTAGCTTCTGGGACGATCCCCTTGACTTCTGTCCCCGTAGCTTCTGGGACGATCCCCCTGATACCTGTCTCCGTAACTTCTGGGACGATCCCCTTGGGGTCTGTCCCCATAGCTTCTGGGACGATCCCCCTGAGGTCTGTCCCCGTAGCTTCTGGGACGATCCCCTTGGGATCTGTTCCCATAGCTTCTGGGGCGATCTCCCTGAGGCCTGTCCCCGTAGCCTCTGGACCGGTCTGTCTGCTCAGTTGCAGGCCGGTCTGCGGCACTTCGCAAGGGGCGATCCATACGGATCCCCTGAACCGGAGCCGGACTGGCCGGCTGACTGGTCTCTGGGCGAGCTTCCTGGGTCTGACTCCTGGTCTGAGCCTGGGCTGCCGATGGATTCTCACTCTTAACCGGCTGACTGTGGTCCGGGCTTGGAGCCGCCTTGGCCGCCTGGCTCTCAGCGGCAGTCTGGGTATGTTCCTTCTTTGGCTCTGCAGTCCCATGACCCCCTGTCCTCTTGCCTGCCTCCGGACGCCGGAAATTCCTGGCCTCCTTGGTGGTAGCATTCTGCGGACGAAATACCTGGATGATATTCCTTTTCTTCTTAGGTGTCTCCGCGGATCCTGCTTTCTCTTCCCTCTTGTGGTCCGGCTCGGTAGAAAATGTCTTCCTTACCATTGCCTCCTGCTTTTCTTCCGGTGTACTCATATATTCTCGACCTCTATCCTTTAGTTTGTTTGTATCCTTTGGTTGCTGCAGTTTCTTTCAGAGGAATGGTCCTCTAACTGCTGTAGGATGGCATGGGCCAGATTGACATCCAGCACTGCCAGGCATGCGCGGTATTCCTTGCCAATGGCCGTTCCCAACTCCTCCTTGCTGAGAAACTGCCGGCAGGGAACCTGGTAATACGCACACATGTTTTGAAATTTCTTCTGTGTATTACCGGAAGCATCTTCCGCTGTTACTACAAGATAAGCCTTACCCTGCTTCACTGCTCTCTCGGCTGCAAATTCCCCGCTTGCAACCTTTCCTGCCTTCATGGAGAGCCCGATCATGGAGGCTGCTTTTCTTCTATCCAAATGCATCCATCTCCTTCTTCAGATTCTCATATACATCCTCCGGAATATGGATTCCCAAGGAACGCTCCAGCCCTTTACTTTTGACTGCCCGTGCAAAGCATTCCGGATTCTTGCACAGATAGGCGCCTCTGCCATTTTTCTTACCTGTAACATCCAAAAGGATCTCTCCCTCCGGCGTCTTCAGAATCCGGATCAGTTCCTTCTTATTCTTCATCTCACTGCAGCCGACGCACTTGCGCATCGGCACTTTACGTATCGTAGCCAACCAATCCCTCCACGCTTCTTCCAAAGTGCTTATTCCACAGGTGTTTCCTCCACAGGTGCATCTTCCTGATCTACAGGCATCTCCTCCCCATAAGCCTCCTCATACTCCTCTTCGTCATACTCCTCTTCTTCGTAGTAATCGAAGACTCCCTCTTCTCTGGCCAGGGTCTCACTCTTGATATCGATGCGGAAGCCGGTAAGTCTGGCCGCCAGCCTTGCATTCTGCCCCTCCTTGCCGATGGCCAGGGACAGCTGCTGATCCGGCACGATCACCATGGCGGACCGCTCATCGGGGTCTGCCATGACGGAAATGACCTTGGCCGGAGCCATGGCATTTTCGATCATCAAAGCCGGATTCTCATCCCAGTTGATGATATCCATCTTCTCGCCCCCCAGTTCCTCTACAATGGCATTGACCCGGCTGCCATTTACTCCGACACAGGATCCCACGGCTTCTACATCCGGATCGTTACTCCATACTGCCAGCTTGGTTCTGGAGCCTGCCTCCCGGGCAATACTCTTAATCTCGATGATTCCCTCCCGAATCTCTGCTACCTCTGACTCAAAAAGGCGCTTGACCAACTCCGGATGGGTGCGGGAAACCAGAATTCTGGGACCCTTGGGGCTATCCTTCACCTCTGTCACATAGAGCTTCACTCTCTGATTGGGCTTATAAGTCTCCCCCTTGATCATCTCTCCATCGGTCAGCAAAGCGTCTACCTTACCCAGGTTCACGCTGACATTCTTGCCCACATAGCGCTGCACCACACCGGTGACAATATCATGCTCCTTCTGATAATACTGGTAGTAGAGAGCCTTTCTCTCCTCCTCCCGGATCTTCTGCAGGATCACATTCTTGGCATTCTGGGTGGCGATGCGGCCAAAGTCCTTGGACTTGATCTCTACATTCACGATATCTCCCACCTCATAGGAGGGATCCCGCATCTTGGCATCCTCCAGGCTGATCTCCAGCACCGGATCCTCCACTTCCTCCACCACGGTCTTCTCGGCAAATACCGTAAAGTCCCCGGTCTGGGCGTTGATATTCACCTTGACATTATCCGCCTTGCCAAAATGGTTCTTGCAGGCCTGCAGCAGGGATTGTTCAATGGCTTCCAGAAGAGTCTCTTTGCTGATATTCTTCTCCTTCTCCAAAACATCCAATGCTTCTATTAACTCTGTGTTCATTCTTCCCTTGTCCTCCTGATGATCTCTATCCTAAAAGTCAAATGCCAGTCGTATCAGCGCCAGATCCTTCTTCTGAAAGGTCATAGGCTGACCCTCTTCCGGCTCTATGGTCACGGTATCCTCGTCATAGGCGGTCAGGATGCCGTAGAACTCCTTCTGTTTATTGATGGTGCGGAAGGTTCGCAATTCCAGCTTCTTGCCCATGCTGCGCAGGTAGTCCTTGTCCTTCTTCAGGGGACGTCCCAGCCCCGGGGAGCTGACTTCCAGAATGTAGGGATCCTCTATGAAATCCTCCTCATCCAGCTTGTCACTGAAGGCTCGGCTGATCCGCTCACAGTCATCCACCGTAATGCCGCCCTCCTTGTCGATGTAGGCTCGAAGGTACCAATTGCTGCCCTCCTTGACATATTCCACATCCACAAGCTCGAAGTCCGCTTCCGCCACCAGGGGCAGAATCAGCGCCTCCGCCTTCTGTTCATAGTTCTCTCTCTTACTCATTCCTACCTCCGCAGAAGCTTTAGGCTCCTCCCATCAACAAAGAAGAGTGGACCTGCGTCCACTCTCCAACTAGTTACTCTATTACATCAACATGTCAAGTATAGCACCCCTTTTTCCCGATTGCAAGAGGAAAATACAAGGAAAGCCCCGGAAGACGAAAAGACTGCCCGGGGACAAATGGGCAAAGTCCCGGGCAGTCTTTCCAGTGATATCTATATCTTAGGATATGTTATTGGCGATTCTCAATCTCCATGATCTTATTGACTCTTCTTTCGTGGCGTCCGCCCTCGAAGTCGGTATGCAAAAATTCCTCTACCATCATAAGAGCCAATCCCTCTCCTACCACACGTCCGCCAAAGCAGAGGATGTTGGCATTGTTGTGC
>CAVLCU010000076.1:0-11790 GCA_963661545.1 Lachnospiraceae bacterium
CAATCTTGGCGGATTCTATGATATCCTCCGGGATTCCTGCCAATCCTGCCATAAACAGGATCACCAGCATACCCATGTTCTTCCACAAGCTGACCACAACGATGCTGACCATGGCCCATTTGCCCTCTCCCAGCCAGTTATGGGTCCAGGAGGACAGGCCAAATACCTGATCCAATACGGAATTCAGGAGACCATATTGATTGTTGAAGATCCATTGAAAGATAATACCCGTCAGGGAGAGGGGCACTACCATGGCCATGAAAATACAGGTTCGATAGGCTCCGGAACCCTTAACGCCCTTATGCAGCAGCAGGGCGATGAGCAGGGATAAGATCATCAACAAAGGAAAAAAAGCCAAAGAGAATACCGCAGTATTCTTCAAGGACGCCAGAAAATAACTATCCTTGAACATCTTGGCATAGTTGGCAAATCCGCAGAAGATAGGATTCTTATCAAATGCAAAGTTATAATTGGTGAAGCTCAGATAAAAGGAGCGCACCAAGGGGTATCCCATATATAGAATGGCAAATATCATACCAGGCGCAGCAAATGCATAACCTGCTAACATATGTTTTTTTCGGTAGCTCATTTTCATACTAAAACTTTCCTCCGCTGGTCACTCTGAAAGCCCCGACAAGCAGCCGGGCTGAGGGGCAAGCCCCTCAGCCCGGATACCCCTGCCTGTTACATACCGGTGCTCAGATCAAGCTCTGAAATATATTGATCCATATTTCCCTGGAAATCTTCCAAGGTAGCGCTGCCGGTCAGGTACTCCTGCATCTCTGTCTGAATGTATTGATCCAGCTTGGTCATGTCCTTGTAGAGAGGAGAGGTAACAGCATTCTCGGTAAATCCGAGCACGGTGGGCCAATAGGGATTGTCCAGATTCTCATAGTGGGCTTTCAGCGGGGACATCTTGCCATAGGTATTGATGGCTCCCTGCTGGAAGCTGTCCTTTAAGAGCTCTTCCTTGATAAAGGCAATGGCCAGGTCCTGATTCTGGGAAACCTTGGGAATCACGATGCCATGGATATAGTTGATGGAACCATTCTCGTCTGTTCCGGGTACCGGCATCACACCCACTGCATCCTCTCCCAGGACGTCATCTGCTGACGCCTCGATCCAACGGGAAGCGGGAGCCAGATGAAGGGCCAGCTGGCCTGATTTGAACTGGGTCCGGTTGGCATCCATGTCTGCGAATACATCCGTGGTAGTATACCCATCGTCTACCAGCTTCTTCCATACTTCCAGAACACTTGCCACATCATCGCCGGTAAATTCCAGGGTTGTGCCATCCTCCTTGTAGATGCTTCCGGCCTCACCATTCAGACAGGCCTCATAGGTATAGAGCATCATATTGGAGCCCCAGTCAATGCCAAGTCCGGTCTGTCCGTCCTTGGTCAGCTTCTTGGCATATTCATACAGCTCATCCCAGGTCTTAGCCGGAACAATCTCGCCATTCTCATCCAAGAGCCCTGCCTCATCCATCATATCCTTGTTGCAGACAATACCTACTACCTCACCCAGCAAGGGGATCATAAACTGCTTGCCTTCGATATTTCCATTTTCCAGGAAGGTCTCATAGAACTTGTCCTTGGTAAAATCTCCATTGAAGAAATTATCCTCGGTAAACTCTACGATATAATCATTGGCTGCGTAGGATACGGTCTGAGAACGATCCCCTCCGATTGCGATATCACAGCTGGTTCTGCCCTGAGACCATTCCAGCATGGATGTGGTGACATCCACGTTATCCACCTGGTTATAGGTTACCGTAACACCCGGGTGATTTTCCTCGAAGCTAGCCTTGGCTCCTTCAAAGTCATATTTTCCCATCATCCAGGCCTGCACGGTTACCTTCAATTCCCCGCTTTCTCCGGAAGAACCGGAATCGGAGGCAGATGCGCTGGCGGAAGCCGCGCTGGAGCTCCCCCCCTTGGAAGAATCCGATGCCGATGAGCCGGAACTTCCTCCACAGCCTGCCAACAGGCTGGCTCCCATCGTGCCAACTAATGCAGCAGCCAATAATTTCCTAGACCATTTTGCTTTCATACCTGTTACCTCCCTTTTCATGTGTCTTATATCATTCACAGCAGCATCCGAAGGGATTTTGGGGTTCTTCCCCTATTGCTGTAAATATCCGCTTTTCCTCCTGTCAGTACCGCCTTCCAAGGGCCGGACCTTTACAAAAAATACTTATAATTCTCCCGCATAACCACGCTAAGGGTCGCCAGCTGTTTCTCCTCCTGCTGCATATAGGGATTTTTCAGACTTTCATAGAGGTATTCCAGAGCCCTCTCCCCATGCTCTCGATGGGATTGATAGATAGTAGCCTTGAGGATTCCCCTGTCAAAGAAAGGAATCAGCTCCTCGAAGACATCCGTCCCCACCACCGGAGGCCGGACCCTTACAGACTCTTGATCCATGGCATCACAGACCCAATAGGTTGCTCTTGCACAGGATGCGATAATGCCTCTTACATGGCCCTCTTCCAGCAGTCGGTTTAATTCTTGCCTTCCGGCTGTTTCCTCATAACCATTAATCACCTGTATGTCCAGATCCGGCCGGATCTCTCCTAACTTATCCCGGACTGCCTTCTCATACAAACGATAACTGAGCCTGTGTTCCGGTCCATTGACCAGGACAAGAGTGCCGCTTCTCTGCTCTAAGAGAAATTCCATCACATTAACGGCCAAATGTCCCATATCTGAACTGGAGGATTCCATACAGCAGCAGAGATCTTCCATCTTAATTCCCCGGTCAACCAGGGCAACCTTGGTACCCCGCCGAATAAATCTCTGAATCCAATCTCTGGCCTTATTATCATCGCAAACGGTAACCAGCCCATCCAGGCTTTCATCGGTTTCATCGTACAAATGTTCCAAAGCTTCGGAAATCTTATCAATGCCTCTGTCCGTCTCTTCAAAGGTGACCTTCACCTTGTTCTTGCAGATCTCCTCTGCCCCTCGATAAATACCGCCCCAAAGTCCCTTATAATAAAAGCGCTCCGGTCCTACCGGCTTAGGAAGCAATACGGTAATATGCAGCTGACCCCTCCGCAAGAGTGACGCTGCCTCATCCATCCTGTAATTGCTCTTTTCTACCTCAGCCAGAATCCTGGTACGCAGGCCTTCGCTGATTCCCTTGCTTCCATACAGGGCTCTGTGGACAGAGGTCACAGACGTTCCTGTTCTCTGGGCTATGTCCTTTATCGTCATCCTCTGAGCCAAACTGAGTCTCCCCCCTTCATGCAGGTAACATTTTCTGCAATCGTTACTTCAAACGTTTGCGGAAACGTTTTCTCATTGATGCCATTATGACACTTTCGCAGTCTCTTGTCAATAGAGGATTTGTTTTTTGTCTATTATATGAGAAATTTTCTCCTCATTTTTGTATGTTTTTACCAAGAATCTTTCAGAAAGGCAGCCTCCTTTTCTGACCTTTCCAAGCAAAAGCACCATGTGGCCTCTTTCTCTCCACATGGTGCTTGATCGATTTCTTGCTCCTTACAGGTAATAGTGGTAATTGCTCTTAAGCAGAAGCACCGGCGGCAATATCTCATCCTCCTGCTTCCGGATTCCTTTGCTTAGGCATTCATGCATTCGATTGACTGCATGAATGCCCTGCTCCCTGTGATGCTGGAAAATGACTGCATTGAGGATGCCATTCTCATAGTAGGGCTCCAGCTCTTCAAAAGCATCCACCCCTACTACCAGCAGGTCCCCTCCCAGGCCTCTCTCCTCCAGCATCTGACAGATTCCATAGGTATTCCTGGCATTGCTGGCGAAGATGGCCTGTATATCCTTATCTTGCAAGCGCCGGGAACATTCCCCTTCTATATTCTCCCGCCCAAAGCCTTCCACCTGAACCACTTCATGGCCAAACTTCTGCATCTGGCCGGTAAAACTCTCAGAAAAAAGCCGATTGCTGTAGATCTGACTGTCACCGCACAGGCTTAGGATCTTTCCCTGGCCATCCTTCAAGCCGTAATGCATGAATTCTGCTGCCAGCTGGCCGCAATGCTCATGGTTGACCTTGATGCAGCTTACCGCCGCCCCCTTCTCCTGGTAATAGCTGGATACCAGAATGGTGGGAATCCCTCTCCTGTCAAAACGGCTGATCCACAGATTGGTTTTGTCGCTGTCAGCAATGGTAATCAATCCATCCATTTCCTCCAGCATCTCATCGTATACCTGCTCCAGCTTCCGCCACATCTGACTCAGGGGATATTCGGATTCCACCAGACGAAAATAGATCTTGTACTGCTCCATCTCCTGAGCCGCCTTGCGGATCCCCCTCCAGATTCCTCTAAAATAAAAGCGATCCTCATCCTGGGCCTTGGGCAATACCACTACCACATTCTTCGCACCCCTCTTTAAGACGGATGCTGCCTCATCTACCTGATAGTTGGATCGCGCCACCTCTTCCAGAACTCTTTTCCGCGTCTCCTCACTGATACCACTTTTTCCGTAGATTGCACGGTGGACCGTACCCAGGGATACATGGGTGCGCTGGGCAATCTCCTTTAAGGTTACCTTTTTCTGTGCCAAGGGGGCACCTCCCTGATATAAGAATAAAAGAATGTACGTTTGTCATGTTCCAATCATTACTTTATACGGAAAGTGTCCGCTTGTCAAACCCTTTCAGCCACTGAGACGACGCAAGCCCCCAGGAAGGTTTACTGGCAGCTTTTCATAAGCTCGTAGGCTCCCTTGTCCCGAATCAGGGTCAGATCCTGGGTCACCGCCTCCAGCAGTCCCGGAATCTGGGTCAAATCCTCTCCCCAGAAGGAGGTATTGGCCAAAACATCCCCAGCCAGGGTCGCTGCATCGGCATCCTTGTGGGCATAGAAAAATTGCAAAACAGGCGCATCATCCTGGATGGCATAGGTATTGTCCCCTCTTCTGCCCATGAGCTGGCCATCCACCATCTCCTGTCCGGCATAGAATTGCATATAAAAGGCCAGGGAAGCCGCAATACAAGCAGGAACCTTGTGGAAGCGCTCCACGTAACCCTTCAAGGAGGGCAGGACACGGGCCTTCCATTTGGCGGTGGAATTCAAAGCGATAGATAAGAGAGCATGATCTACAAAGGGATTATTGAAGCGTTCTCTTACAGCTGCCGCAAACTCCTCCAGTTCCTCCCGGGGAAGGGTTAGGGTAGGGATGATTTCCTCATAAATGGTCTTGTTCATGAAGCCGCTGATGACTTCATCCTTCATACAGTCCCGCACAATATTCTGACCGGCCAGGTAGGCTCCCAAGACCATAGAGGTATGGGCTCCGTTTAAGATACGTACCTTTCTCTGCTTGTAGGGCTTATGATCCTTGCAGATGACCACCGGCAGACCGGCTTTTTGGAAGGGGAGCTCTTCCTTCAGACTGTCAGGTCCCTCAATCACCCAGAAGCCGAAGACCTCTGCCGTATCCAGCAGATTGTCCTCATAGCCCAGCTTCTGGCAGATTTCCTCTGCCTCTGCCCGGGGATAACCTGTCACGATACGATCCACCAGGGTAGAACAGAAGATATTCTCTTCCTTGACCCAGTTCTTGAACCCATCTCCCAGCTTCCACTGATCCACATATTGCAGAACACATTTTTCCAGCTCTTTTCCGTTGTCATCGATCAATTCGCAGGAAAGAATGATGAATCCCTTGCCCTTTTCCTGACCGAAATATTGGAATCTCTTATAGAGGAATTGGGTCAGTTTTCCGGGAAAACTATTGGCCGGGGCATCCTCAAACTGACAGGAGGGGTCATAGACAATCCCCGCCTCGGTGGTATTGCAGCTGATGAAGCGCAGATCCGGATTCTGCGCACATTCCAGAACCTTATCATAGTCCTGATAGGGATTCAGGCAGCGGCTGACACTGGAAATGACCCGCTTGGCATTGACCTTTTCCCCCTTCTCGAAGCCCCGAAGGAAAAGGGTATAAAGTCCCTCCTGCTCATTGATCTGCTCTGCCAGACCGGGAGCAATGGGCTGACACAATACAACCTTTGTGTGAAAATCAGCACGTTCATTCATCAGGTCTACCCAGTAATCCACAAAGGCCCGCAGAAAATTGCCCTCTCCAAACTGCAGCATCCGCTCCGGACCTTCCTTCAGCAAATAGCCCTCATATCCCTGCTCTTCCAACGTCTTGTAACACAGTTTCTTCATCTTCATCTCATCCTTTCTCGTGAAAAGAGTTCTGTCACGGATTGCCTCTTATAGAGTGACCCCCTGCTTGAAAATCGCCATATCGTGGTAGCCCTGTTTTTCTGCCTTTACCTGGCTTCCGGATGCCACATCCATCACATAGGAGAAAAGCCTTTCTGCTGTTTCTTCCAGCGTACTATCCTCCACCGCTATCCCGCAATTAAAATCAATCCAATTGTTCTTTCTCTCACTCAGTCCTGAATTGGTGGAGATCTTCACCGTGGGCACCGGAGCCGCAAAGGGCGTTCCTCTGCCTGTGGTAAATAAGACCAGGTGAGCCCCGCTGGCAGCCAGTGCTGTGGATGCCACCAGGTCATTTCCCGGGGCGCTTAAGAGGTTCAGCCCCCTCTCGCAGACCCTCTCCCCATACTCCAGCACTCCCCTCACGGAGGCGCTGCCGCTTTTTTGCACACAGCCCAGGGACTTGTCTTCCAGGGTAGATATCCCCCCCTTCTTATTGCCGGGAGAAGGATTTTCATAGATGGTTTGCTTATGGCTGGTAAAGTAATTTTTGAAATTGTTGATCAGATCTACGGTTTTCCCGAAGAGTTCTTCATTCTCACAGCGATTCATCAGCAAGGTTTCCGCCCCGAACATCTCCGGAACCTCGGTCAGAATCGTAGTGCCTCCCCTGGCTATCAGAAGGTCGGAAAAGAGCCCTACCACAGGATTGGCTGTAATCCCTGACAAGCCATCGGAACCGCCGCACTTCATTCCTACAATTAACTGGCTGCAGCTGACCGGTTCCCTGTGGAAACTCCTGACATATTCCGCCAGCTCCTCGAGAATCTGCAGGGCATCCTGCACCTCATCCTGGGATTCCTGGGCAACCAGGAAACGAACCCTTTTTTCGTCGTAGCTGCCTATGTATTTTTTCAATTCCTCAATCCCGCTGTTCTCACAGCCCAGTCCCAATACCAGGACTCCACCCGCATTGGGATGGTTCACAAGGTCGGCAAGAATCTTCCTGGTATTCTCCTGATCCTCTCCCATCTGGGAGCATCCGTAAGGATGGGGAAAGGCACAGATAGCCTCCAGACTCCCCCCCACCAGATGGGCTGCCTTCCTCTCGATGGCTGTGGCCACGTTATTGACGCAGCCCACCGTCGGGATAATCCATATTTCGTTTCGAATGCCAACCTTTCCTCCGGGACGGGGAAATCCCTGGAAAAAGACCTGCTCCTTTGCCTCCTGCAAGGCAGAGCCCACCGGCTGGTATTGATAGGTCAGCAAATCCCCCAATCCTGTCTTCAGGTTATGGGTATGTACCCATTCCCCCGCCCTAATATCCTTCGAAGCAAGGCCGATGGGATGGCCGTATTTGAGGACCCCCTCTCCCTCCTGGATGTCTTTGAGGGCAAACTTATGTCCTTGCATAATATCTTCGGTTAAAGTAATCAAAATGCCGTCAATGATACATTGTCTTCCCTTGGGCAGCCTTCTTAGAGCAACCGCCACTGTATCATCGGGGTGAATCTTAATAAAATCCATCCTCCACCTTCTCCTTCCTTAGTAAAAAGCCGACTGCTCCGCGCTGCGCGCTCCCGCAGTCGCCGCCTCCACCACGAATGAAAGCCAGCCTCTACAAATTGTAATCGCTTACAATTATAATTGCACAGTCCCTCCTTCTTGTCAATAATTATTTTATTGTTTTTGTTGATTTTTCCCGAATCTTGTCTTATAATACAGGCATAGCTTCACAAATTAATAGTGTAATCGCTTACATTTTTACGGGGAGGGATGCAATGAATATCTACGACATTTCCCAAAAAGCAGGCGTATCCACCGCCACCGTATCGCGGGTATTGAATAAGAGCAAGAACGTCAGTGAGAAAACCCGTCAAAAGGTCTTAAGTGTCATGGAGGAGGAAGACTATCAGCCCAATGCTTTCGCCCGGGGACTCATCTTGAATACCATGCAGACCGTGGGCCTTCTGTGCGCGGATTCTTCTGACCCTTACCTGGGAAGCGGCATCGCCTTTCTGGAGCAAGGTCTTCGGGCCCACCAATACGATTCTCTCCTGGCCTGCACGGGATACGAGCTGGAGCAAAAGGAAAAATGCATGGATATGCTTCTTTCCCGCCATGTGGACGCCCTGATTTTAATCGGTTCCAACTTCATCGAAAAGGCAAAGGACAAAAATGAGTATCTCTACAAGGCTTCCTCTCAGGTTCCCCTGCTGATATTGAATGGTCACCTAAAGGGGCCTAACATCTACAATGTGCTTTGCGATGACCGGGAAGCCGTCTGCCATGCAGTGACACGACTGGTGAGCAAGGGCTGCCAAAGGCCTCTCTTTCTCTATCGGGCGGATACCTTCAGCGGCCGCCGAAAGAAAGAAGGCTTCGAAAAAGCACTCCGGGAAGCAGAGATTCCTTATTCCAGGGAACAGATTCTCATGTATACCGGCTCCATTTCCCAGGTCAGCCGTATGCTGCTGAAAGTCAGGGAGGATCTTCCCTTTGACGCCGTCATCGCCTCCGATGATGAACTGGCCATCGGTGCCATCAAGTTTGCCAAATTTGCCGGCCTGTCCATTCCGGAGGATCTGTCTGTCATCGGATATAACAACTCCCTGCTGTCCCTGTGCTGCGAGCCGGAGCTGACCAGCATAGACAACCGGCTGGAATACCTGTGCAATACGGCCATTTCCCTCTTGATGAATCTGCTCAACGGGAAGAGTGCGCCGGATAAAACCATAGTTTCTGCTGATCTCATTCTTCGAGATACCACACCAAACGATTTTTAAGGAGGACATTATGAAAGCTTTTCTTGACCAGGAATTCTTACTTTCCACCCCCACCGCCTCTCGTCTCTATCATGACTATGCCGAGGAGGCTCCTATCGTAGATTACCACTGCCATATCAACCCCCAGGAGATTGCGGAAAACCGCCAATTTGAGAACATCACCCAGGTCTGGCTGGGGGGAGACCATTACAAGTGGCGTCTGATGCGGTCCAATGGGGTGGAGGAGCATTATATCACAGGAGAGGCCAGTCCCAGGGACAAGTTCCAGAAATGGGCCGAAACTCTCTCCAAAGCCATAGGCAATCCCCTGTATCATTGGAGTCATCTGGAATTGCGCCGCTATTTTGGTTATGAGGGTGTGCTCAACGGCGATACCGCCGAAGAGGTTTGGAATCTTTGCAACCAGAAGCTCCAGACCCCTGACTTATCGGTTCGGGGCATTATCTCCCAGTCCAAGGTAAGATTAATCTGTACCACCGACGATCCGGCAGACGACCTCCATTGGCATCAGGTTCTGAAGGCAGATTCCAGCTTTGATACAAAGGTCCTTCCGGCCTGGCGGCCTGACAAGGCCATGAATCTGGAGGCTCCCACCTATCTGGACTATCTTAGCCAGCTTTCTGCGGCCAGTGGCATAGACATCACAGACTTTGCCTCCCTGAAGGCTGCCCTCCTAAAGCGCATGGATTATTTCCAGGAAAATGGCTGCTGCCTCTCCGACCATGCTCTCAACTATATCTATTATGCACCGGCCTGTGAAGATACGGTCAGCCATATCCTGAGCAAGCGTCTGCAGGGACAGGCACTGGAGGAGACAGAAATCCTGCAATTCAAGACTGCCTTCATGCAATTTGTCGCCCGGGAATACCACAGGCGGAATTGGGTCATGCAGCTGCATTTCGGATGCAAGCGCAACAACAACGGTCTTATGTTCCACCGGCTGGGAGCGGATACCGGCTATGATTGCATTGATAACTATGCCCCCTCCGCCACAGCAGCGGATTTTCTCAACTCTCTTGTGTCCACGGACCAGCTGCCCAAGACCATTCTCTACTCCCTGAATCCCAATGACAATGCCTATATCGGCACTCTTCTGGGATGCTTCCAGGACAGCGGCGCCGCCGGAAAGCTGCAGCAGGGCAGTGCCTGGTGGTTCAACGATCACAAGGAAGGCATGCTGGCTCAGATGACCTCCCTGGCCAATCTGGGTATGCTGGCTAATTTTGTGGGCATGCTCACCGACTCCAGAAGCTTCCTGTCCTATACCAGACACGAATATTTCCGCCGGCTGGTCTGCGATTTGATCGGCGGCTGGGTAGAAGGCGGGGAATATCCGAAGGATGACAAGACCCTGGAGGAGATCATAAAGGGAATCTCCTACAACAATGCTGTTCAATATTTCAACTTCCCGGTAGATCGAATCTAAACCAGGAAAAGGCACCCCTTATGGGGTGCCTTTTCTGTCTGGTAACAGGAGCTTGCTTTCAGTAAGCAGCTGCCTCTTTGGCTCCCTTCAGCAGGGCCTTTACATTGTCCAGGGGCGTGCCCACCTCCAGGTAGTCGGAGCAGGCAAAGATATAATGCCCCCCCTGCTTGCCTGTCATCATCAGGTCATAAGCTCTCTTCTCTATCTCCTTGGGGGTGGCTTCCTTGAGGAAATGAACCTGGTCAAAATTGCCAAACAAAATCAGCTGGTCTCCAAAATATTCCTTGGCTTCTGCCAAAACATTATCCCCCTGAGGGGCCTCGGAGATGGTTTCCCATACGGTAATGCCCAGCTTCTTGTAGGCCGGATACAGGCTTGTGGCCTTGCCACAGTTGTGATAGATGATAGGTTTGTGGGCATCTCGCAGGACATCAATGGCCTGTCGTTCATAGGGAAGCACATATTCTTCGAAATAATCGCTGCCCATCATGCCCCCATTGGCGATATTTCCCTGCATGCCAACGCAGTCAAAATCACTTTTAGCGAAGAACTCATGGTCAGAGGCCACCAGATCCGCAAAGAATTGCAGGTAGTCCCGATAATAGTCCTCATCCATCAAGGCATCCACCATCATATCCTGGACGTTGATATAGGTGGAGGTCAGATTATAGACGCCTCCCATAGCCCAGGGACAGGATATTCCCAGATCTCCGATCTCCTTTTTGGCGGCCTGTCCGGATTCCAGAATATGATCCACATCCTGTCTGTCTCTTCTGGGACAATATTTCTGAAATTCCGCAAAGTCATCGCTGTCCTTGATCAGGTATTCCATGGTGCTAAAATGAATGCCATTTAAGATCTTCTCATTATAAGGAGCACCCTCCACCTGCTTCAGCTCCCGATGGGGAGTCTTTACGGTCAAGGTTCGCAGGTAATTGCCATTTACCACCTCCAGCTTTCGCTCCACCTCCCAATTGGGAAAGCTCCTTTGAAGGAAATAAGGAATCTCATTGACATACTGCCGCGTTACCAGGTCAAAATCCAGTTCCTTTCGCAAGGCAACCGCATCATACAGGCGGTCTGTATTCGCCTTGTTAAAATAATAGGACAGATACTCCTCCTGAATAAAGGGGGATATGGGCACCCTGTCCGGAATTCCCCCACCCAATACACACAAAAGCCTCTCTCTCGATGTCATGATCATACCTCCTCCAATCCTTTTTCTATCCTGCTTCCTTTTGTCCGTTACTAAATCGCTTTACGGAATCGTTTTAGTAATTTCACTATAAACCCTATTTCCCTTTCTGTCAACTTATTTCCACCTTGAAATCCGCAGAAAATGGCCGGGGATTTCAAGGTGGAAATAGGTGATGTTTCTTTTTACCGTTCCATCTCCAGCTGCCGGCCGGAGG
>CAVLCU010000077.1:0-11617 GCA_963661545.1 Lachnospiraceae bacterium
TTATAGCACAGATGCCCGGCTTCGAGATGGCTTGAACCGACAGCTGACCTCCACCACCAAGATCATTGTGGCACAGCGAATCAGTACCATCCGTCACGCCGATCGGATCCTGGTTCTTGACCGGGGACATGTGGTAGCCAGTGGAAGCCATGAGGAATTGTTGCAATCCTGTCCTCTCTATCAGGAGATTGCCAGCTCGCAGCTTAGTGCAGCGGAACTTGCTTAAGGAGGAAGTTATGAGACCCAATACTATACCTGATAAGAATTCTCCGGGGATCCGCTCAGCCATTCCCCGTATCGTATCTTATATGCATTCCAGTATGGGGCTGATAGGAATCGCCCTGATTCTATCCGTTCTCAGCGCCTGTCTGACCATTATAGGTCCGGACAAAATCGGTCATATTGCCACATTGATGTCAGAGGGTCTGATGGGCTCCATAGATCTGGCTGCCATCGGCAAAACCGGACTTTTTCTGGCTATCGTCTACGGACTGAGTGCCATGTTCAGTTTTATTCAGCAATATACCATGTCCACAGTTACCCTGAAGATGTCTTACCGCATGCGAGGGCAGCTCTCTGAGAAAATCAACCGAGTACCCCTGCAATACTTCAGCAGCAACTCCCAGGGAGATATCCTCAGCCGCATCACCAATGATGTCTCCACCTTGCAGCAGGGTCTTACCAACGGTCTTCCCATGATCATCAGTGCCCTCACCCAATTTGCAGGCTGTCTGATCATGATGTTCCTGACCGAATGGCATCTGGCTCTCCTGTCCGTGGGAGTGACCCTCCTGGGACTTTTGACAACTGTCCTCATTATGGCCAAATCTCAGCGTTTTTTTACCGCCAGACAGCAGAGTCTGGGAGCCCTGAACGGCTATGTGGAGGAAATGTATTCCGGTCACCAGGTGGTGAGGATCAGCAGGGCCAATACCCAGGTAGGAGCCCATTTTGACGACCTCAATGCCGCTGTTTACGATGCCAACTGGAAGTCCCAGTTTCTCTCCGGCATCATGATGCCCCTGATGAATATCATCGGCAACGTGGCCTATGTAGCCGTCTGCGTATATGGCTCCGTCCTGGCCATCCAGGGCACCATTGACTTCGGCGTCATTGTATCCTTCATCATGTATGTCCGTCTCTTTACCTCCCCCCTGACCCAGATTGCCCAGGGCATGACGCAATTACAGACCGCCTCCGCCTCTGCCCACCGCATCTTTGATTTTCTGGAGAGCGAGGAAATGCCAAAGGAGGAGGATAAAACCGTAAAAATCGACCATGTAGAAGGAAAAGTAGAATTTGACCATGTTCGCTTCTCCTACCCCACCTCGCCGGATAAAATTGTCATCAAGGACTTTTCCGCCCTGGTTCGTCCCGGTCAGAAGGTAGCCATCGTGGGACCCACAGGGGCTGGCAAGACAACCATGGTGAATCTCCTGATGCGTTTCTTTGAACTCAACAGCGGCAGCATTCGGATTGACGATGTACCCATCTCCGAGATGAAAAGAGAAGAGGTTCACCGGCTCTTCGGCATGGTATTGCAGGATACCTGGCTCTTCGAGGGAAGCGTCCGGGAAAACCTCCTCTATAACATGACTGACATCACAGAGGATGACCTAAACCGCGCCTGCAAGGCCTGCAGTCTGGACAAATTTATCGATTCCCTGCCCCAGAAGATGGATACCCTTCTTTCCGAAAGCACCGGTATCTCAGCCGGACAGAAGCAGCTTCTCACCATTGCCCGAGCCATGCTGCAGAATGCCCCCATGCTGATCCTGGACGAGGCTACCTCCTCCGTAGACACCCGTACAGAGGCTTTGATCCAGAAGGCCATGGACGAGCTCACCAAAGGGAGAACCAGCTTCGTCATTGCTCACCGCCTGTCCACCATCCGCAATGCCGACCTGATCCTGGTGATGCAGGAGGGCGATGTCATCGAAAGCGGAACCCATCCGGAGCTCATGGAAAAGGACGGATTCTACGCCCACTTATACAACAGTCAGTTTGAACAAGAAAAAGTTGTATAAAAACTGTTTCCGTTCTTCACCTTATAGTTGTCCTGTAGTTGTCAGCAAATTGAGTGAACAGAAAAGACCTTGTAACCCATTGTCAATTCGTTATGGGTTACAAGGTCTTTCTTTTCTGTATTTTGTCTATCTACTTTTCCTTAAAACTCTGTCCGAAAAGTGGATAGAAGTCTTTGTCCCGTAAGAAAAGCCTTTGCCGAAGCTTACTTCTGGCTGATAGCCGCCTGTGCTGCTGCCAGTCTTGCAATGGGTACACGGAAGGGAGAACAGGATACATAATCCAGACCCAGCTTATTGCAGAATTCTACTGAGCTGGGATCGCCGCCATGCTCGCCGCAGATACCGCAATGAAGAGAGGGACGGGTCTTCTTGCCCAATTCTACAGCCATCTCCATCAGCTTGCCAACCCCGGTCTGATCCAACTTAGCGAAGGGATCATTCTCAAAGATCTTGGCATCGTAGTAGGCATCCAGGAACTTGCCTGCATCATCCCTGGAGAAGCCAAAGGTCATCTGAGTCAGGTCGTTGGTGCCGAAGCAGAAGAACTCTGCCTCCTTGGCAATATCGTCTGCCGTCAGAGCCGCTCTGGGGATCTCAATCATGGTTCCCACTTCATACTTCATGTCAATCCCTGCTGCTGCTATCTCAGCATCTGCGGTCTCAACCACGAAGTTTTTCACATATTTCAATTCCTTGATATCGCCAACCAGAGGAATCATGATCTCCGGCTCGATGGTCCAATCCGGATGGGCCTTCTTTACATTAATAGCAGCACGGATCACAGCCTTGGTCTGCATCTTGGCAATCTCGGGATAAGTAACTGCCAAACGGCAGCCGCGATGTCCCATCATGGGGTTGAACTCATGCAGGCCATTGATGATGGATTTGATCTTCTCAACGCTCTTACCCTGAGCTTCCGCCAGCTTCTTGATATCTTCCTCATCGGTGGGAACGAACTCATGCAGAGGCGGATCCAGGAAACGAATGGTAACCGGGTTTCCTTCCAGAGCCTCATACAGCTTCTCGAAATCTCCCTGCTGCTCAGGAAGGATCTTCTCCAGAGCTGCCTCTCTCTCCTCTACAGTCTCAGAACAGATCATCTCACGGAAAGCATCGATCCGGTTGCCCTCGAAGAACATATGCTCGGTACGGCACAGACCGATTCCCTCAGCACCCAACTCACGAGCCTTCTTCGCATCTGCAGGAGTATCTGCATTGGTTCTTACCTTCATGGTTCTGTACTTGTCTGCCCACTCCATGATCCGGCCAAATTCCCCTGCGATCACTGCATCTGCAGTGGGGATAGCGCCGTCATAGATGTTACCGGTCGATCCATCGAAGGAGATCACGTCGCCTTCATGGTACTCCTTACCGGCCAGGGTAAACTTCTTATTGGCCTCGTCCATATCAATGGCAGAGCATCCGGATACGCAGCAGGCACCCATTCCACGGGCAACTACAGCTGCATGGGAGGTCATACCGCCACGAACCGTCAGGATACCCTGAGAAGCCTTCATACCCTCGATATCCTCGGGAGAGGTCTCCAGACGAACCAGAACAACCTTCTCTCCTCTTGCAGCCCACTCCTTGGCATCATCTGCTGTAAATACAATCTTACCGCAGGCAGCGCCGGGAGCAGCAGCCAAAGCCTTGGCGATGGGGGTTGCCTTCTTCAGGGCAGCTGCATCGAACTGAGGATGCAGAAGGGAATCCAGATTACGGGGATCAATCATGCTGACAGCCTTCTCCTCGCTGATCATACCCTCATCTACCAGATCACAGGCAATCTTCAGAGCAGCCTTGGCAGTTCTCTTTCCGTTACGGGTCTGCAGCATGTAGAGTTTCTTATCCTCAATGGTGAACTCCATATCCTGCATATCTCTGTAATGATCTTCCAGCGTATCACAGATCTGAACAAATTGATCATATACTTCCGGCATGGTATCCTGCAGCTGTGCAATGGGCTGGGGGGTACGAACCCCGGCAACAACATCCTCGCCCTGGGCATTCATCAGGAACTCACCCATCAGCTTCTTCTCGCCGGTGGCCGGATTACGGGTAAATGCAACACCGGTACCGGAGGTCTCGCCCATATTGCCGAAGGCCATCATCTGCACATTCACAGCAGTGCCCCAGGAATAGGGAATATCATTATCACGACGATATACATTGGCACGGGGATTGTCCCAGGAACGGAATACAGCCTTGATGGCACCCATCAGCTGCTCCTTGGGATCTGCCGGGAAATCCTCCCCCAGCTTTGCCTTGTACTCTTCCTTAAACTGGCCGGCCAGCTTCTTCAGATCCTCAGAGGTCAGGTCAACGTCCTGGGTTACCCCCTTCTCTGCTTTCATCTTGTCAATGAGCTCTTCAAAATACTTCTTGCCCACTTCCATGACTACATCAGAGTACATCTGGATAAATCTTCTATAGCAGTCCCAAGCCCAACGAGGATTGCCGGACTTCTTGGACAGAACCTCCACTACATCCTCATTCAGACCCAGGTTCAGGATGGTATCCATCATACCAGGCATGGAGGCACGTGCGCCGGAACGTACAGACACCAGAAGGGGATTCTCCCTGTCGCCGAACTTCTTGCCGGTGATCTCTTCCATCTTGCCGATGTACTCCAGAATCTGACCCATGATTTCGTCATTGATCTTCTGTCCGTCCTCATAGTACTGCGTACAGGCTTCTGTGGTAATGGTAAAGCCCTGCGGCACCGGAAGACCGAGATTTGTCATCTCAGCCAGGTTCGCACCCTTTCCGCCGAGAAGTTCACGCATTCCTGCGTTGCCTTCTGTAAACAAATAGACCCATTTGTTCGCCATGTTACTAGTTCCTCCTAAAATATGATATGATAGTGAATAAAACAATACAGTCCATCCTTCATTTTAACATAAAACCATTTTTAGTCAACGGTTATTTGCCAAATTCCGGGGCGCCATAGAGGTTGTAAGGGGTAATCTGATAGACATAATAATTGAGCCAATTCATATAGAGGTTGGTGGAATGGGCCCGCCACATCAGCAAAGGCCTCTCTTCCGGGTTGTTGTCCCGGTAATAGTTCTTGGGCAGGGCTATGTCTGCTCCCTTGGCTCTGTCTCTTTTGTACTCCCCATCCAGGGTAATGCGGTCATATTCCGGATGCCCCTGAATGAAGACCCTTCTTCCCTCGTCAGCCATACCCAGGAAGAAGCCTGCCTCTTCTGACTCAGCAAGTATGGTAACCTCCTGGCAAGATCGAACTTCTTCTAGGTTGACCTCCGTATGTCGCGAGTGGGGGGCCAGGAAGATATCATCAAAACCTCTGACCAAAGGAATTTTCCTATTGTTAACCTTGTGCCAGAAAAGGCCGAACATTTTCTCCGGAAGAATTCTCTTCTTGATTCCGTAGAAATAGTAGAGAGCTGCCTGAGCCCCCCAGCATTGATACATGGTGGATGTCACGTGGGTATCCGTCCAGTCCATGATCTGGGTCAATTCCTGCCAGAAATCCACCTCCTCGAATTCCAGGAACTCGATGGGTGCTCCGGTAATGATCATCCCGTCATAATATTCCTTCTTGATCTCCGAAAACTGAACATAAAACTTATTCAGGTGGCTGGGGGAGGTATTCTTGGATACATGGGTAGATACCATAAGAAATGTCACATCCACCTGCAGGGGGGAGTTGGATAGACACCGCAGAATCTGAAGCTCCGTCTCTTCCTTCAGGGGCATCAGATTCAGGATTAGGATCTGCAGGGGCCGGATATCCTGGTGCTGAGCCCTTACTTCATCCATGACGAAGATATTCTCTCTCTCCAGAATCTCCTTTGCTGGCAGATCGCTTTGTATTTTAATAGGCATGGCAATACATTCCCCTTTCATAGTTCGCAGGCTGGCAAATAATCTGGTATATCAGCTGCTGACATGCTTTTCAGTATATCATATTTGTCTGGGTCAATCCAGCATTCCAAGGATATCTTCCTCGGATAAAATAGGAATTCCCAATTCCCTGGCCTTCTTATTCTTGGCAGAAGGAGATGTCAGGTCATTGTTAATCAGATAATCTGTCTTAGATGTCACACTTCCCGTGACCTTGCCCCCCTGGGCTTCCAGTTCTTCCTTCAAGGCGTTTCGGTTAGAATAATGATGGAGACTTCCGGTAATCACGAAGGTCAATCCCTCCAGCTTTTGTCCCCCGTCTTCCCTTTCCGTCCTGATATGCAGATATGTCAAAAGGCGGTCAAAGGACGCTTGATGCTGAGGCTTCTTCCACCAGGCGGCAAAGCCGGATCCGATCACCTCCCCGATTCCATCAATCTTACTGAGGTCCTCCACCGTAGCTGTCCGGATTCTCTCTAAATCCCCCCGGAAGGCTCTGCAGATCAGCTTGGCATTGGCCAGACCGATATTGGGGATCCCCATCCCGTAAATCAGACGGGGCAGGGTAGTTTCCCGGGATTTTTGAATCCCCTGCCAGAGTTTTTCATAGGATTTTTCCCCAAATCCATCCAGGGCGACAATGGTCTCCCTGTGACGGTCTAATTCATATAAATCCCCATAATCATGGATCAGCCCATGAGCCATGAGCTTTTCCAGGGTAGCCTCCGACAGGCCGTCAATGTTCAAAGCATCGCGGCTGACGAATAAGGTATAGGCCTTCATGGCTTTGGCAGGGCAGGCGGGATTCTCGCACAGGAGGGTTTCCACTCCTTTCTGATTGGAAATCCTTGTGGAGCCACCGCAGGCAGGACAGGCAGCAGGGATGTTCTTAAGTCCGCTTCGGGTCAGATTCCTTGCGATCTGCGGAATAATCATATTGGCCTTATAAACCTCAATCTCATCCCCGACTCCCAGTTCCAGCTCCCTCATAATGCTGATATTGTGAACGCTGGCTCGAGATACCGTACTTCCCTCCAATTCCACCGGCTCAAAGATAGCCACCGGATTGATCAGACCCGTTCGAGAGGGGCTCCATTCTATCTCCAGAAGATGGGTCTTTTTTTTCTCATCCGCCCATTTGAAGGCGTAGGCATTCCTGGGGAACTTAGCTGTGGTTCCCAGGGAGTCGCCATAGGCAATATCATCGTACAAAGCCACCAGTCCATCGGAGGGAAAATCATTGTTTGGGATCTGGGCCGCAAAATAATCCATTGCTTCATCCAGGCTGTCTCCTGTCACCATCCTATATTCCACGGTCTCGAATCCCTGGCTGGCCAGCCAATCCATCTGAGCCTGGTGGGAATTATGAAAGTCCACCCCTCGAGCCTCTACCAGGGAAAAGGCGTGAAAATGAACCATCCGGGCTGCTGTAACCTGATTATTTAGCTGCCGTACGGATCCGCTGCATAGATTCCTGGGATTCTTATATCTGGCCTGTGCATCCCCCATCTCCTCGTTGATCTTCTCAAAATCCGAATAGGTGATGAAGGCTTCCCCCCGGAGGATCAATTCTCCTTCGTAGGGGATCTGTAGGGGAAGATGAACAAAAACCCGGGCATTATTGGTCACCACCTCTCCCTCAATGCCATTGCCCCGGGTCACCGCCTTCTCCAGCTTTCCTCCCCGATAGGTGAGAACAATGGTCAGGCCATCCATTTTCCAGGAAAGGAGGCTTCTATGAGAACCGATAAAAGCTCGCAAGGCTTCCCGATCCTTGGTCTTGTCCAGTGACAGCATAGGACTGGGATGAAGTTCCTTAGGCAGCTCGTCAACTGCCTCATATCCCACTCGAACCGTAGGGGAATTGGCCAGAATCATACCTGTTTCCTCTTCCAGCTTCTCCAGCTCCTCATAGAGGTGGTCATAGGTATAATTGCTCATGGTCTCTCGGTCTTCCGCATAATAAGCTCTGGAAGCAGCATTCAGTTCTTCCACCAGCTCCTTGATCCTTGCTATCTTATCCATGCTTATTCCTCTTCTGCTTATCTCAGCACTCTTTTCCGGAGAAGCTCCCGTTCTTCCTCGGTTAAGGTGCAATATTCCCCCGGCTTTAAAGTATCCAGATGCAGGTTGACAATCCGGACTCTCTTCAGGAAAAGCACCTGAAATCCCAGGCTTTGACACATTCTTCGAATCTGACGGTTCAGCCCCTGGGTCAAAATAATGCGAAAGCTCTTCTCTCCCGTCTTCCTTACCTGACAGGGTCGGGTGGTGACCCCCAAATCTCTGAGAAAGATCCCTTTTCTCATGTTCTCCAGGAAATCCTCCCGCAGGGGCTTGTCCACCATAACCTCATATTCCTTCTCATGCCCATTCCTGCCCCGCATGAGTCCATCGATCAGATTCCCATCGTCTGTGAGCAGCAAAAGACCTTCTGACTCCCTGTCCAGACGGCCGGCATAAGTCACCCGTCTGGGATATTGCAGGCAGGACATCAGATTGTGCCTCTCCCGGGCTTCAAAGGTACAGACAATTCCTCTGGGCTTGTAAAACTTCAGATAAATCTTATCCTCTGTCCGGTGAATCCTCTTCCCATCCAGGCATACCTGATCTCTCCCATCCACCTGCATTCCTGCCTGAGCCGGAAGTCCATTGACCGTCACCCTGCCCTGGCTGATCCACCGATCCGCCTCCCGTCGGGAGCATAAGCCACACTCACTTAGATATTTATTGACTCTCATGATGACTCCCATGACCTCTTCCACGCATTCCCTGCTGCCTGCCGGATCATCCGTCAAAGAAAGCTGCCCCAAAACCTTTTCTTTGTTTTAAGACAGCCCCTCACTTCTTCGATGATAGTTAAACTCTGCCGCCTAAAGGCGGCGGCCGGACAGAGGAAAAACCAGCTTCTTTGCACTGACAGGCGCAAAACCTGGCTATCTGCCCAAGCTTTCTATATATGTTTGCAATTCCGGGTGGTTATTCATTATCTCATCATATTGCGCTTGCACTTCTGCTATCAGCTGCTTGACATCCTCCCGTTCCAAAACCTGATTGATATAGGTCTCCAAACCCGCTTCCGTAGCTTCAGAAGCAATACATAGCTTCCCGTCTTCCTTCTGGAAGACATAGAGCTGCGTCAATCCCGGTATCTCCGTGTCATAGCCCTGATACCGATAGGTATAGGAAACCAGTACCACATAGGAATGATCCTGAGCTCCCGGATAAGAATAAACAGAAATATTGCTGTAGCCCTCAACCTGCTGATTGGCCTCTACTGCCGACCGATCTTCCTCGGTCAGCTGCTCCATGTAGGCAGAAAGAGAAGCTGTATCCCGGGCCCCCAGGGCTTCCAAATATCCTTCTACCACCTCGGAGACATCCGACCTGGCTCTCTCCAGCCTATCCGGTTCCTCCGTAGGCGTTGCAGCAGGTGTCACGGCAGAGCCCCCTGCAGGTGTCGCTGTAGGTGTCGCCGTGGAACCCGCTGTAGGTGTCACTGTAGGTGTCACGGCGGAGTCTGGTGTGGCAGTTCCCGCAGGAGTTGCCGTCGGAGTAAGGGTCACCGACGCCTTTGCATCCGGTGTTACAGTAATCCTTCCTGCGCTTCCCGAGTCCTGGGAAGCCGAATCCTCTGCCTTACTCTGGGATTCCTCACTACCATTGCCGATCTCCTGTCCTCCCTCGCCGGATACATGATCGGAGAAGAGCTTCACTCCCAGCACAATCGCTACCACCACGATGGAAATTGCCAGAATCAGCAGTATATAACGCAGATTATCCGAGATCCATTCCCGAACAGGATTCTCCTTCTGACGAGGTCTCGCCTGACGGCGTTCCTTCCATTCCCGCCATTCCCTTTCCTCTTGTTCATCCAGATCCTCAGATTCTTCCGGTTCTTTCGATTCTACGGAACCCTTACCGTCACCTTCTCTCTCCGGAAGATCCCGGGCCGGAATCGACTCTTCTACGTCTTCCCCTTCCGTCAGTTCTTCTATATGATCCATGACAGAATTCTGATCCTTCAAGCTGTCCTTGCTGTCTTTCGTATCTTCCATGCAGTTATTCCTCTCCTTGGATTGCAGATCAGACATCTATCTGCAGATACAAAACTGCAGGCGGCCGGATAAATAAAATTTATCCGGCCGCCTGCGACTGTCCGCGTCTGGAGGGATTCGAACCCCCGACACACGGTACCGGAAACCGTTGCTCTATCCCCTGAGCTACAAACGCCTGTTATGCTGCCCACACAAAGACCCTGTGGAAAGCAACAAGGGAATCATAGCACAGACAGCCCAAAATGTCAATGAAATTTTAACTTATAATTCCTGGTTGTGGTGTTAAAACACTCTAACCTATGACTGCTCTGATTGTTCTACCAATTTACATTTAAGAGTTCTAACTGATAGGTACCAGGTTCAAGATCCCTTAAACAGAACTGACATTTTTTAAACTTCTGTCCTACCATAACCCCATTTGTCCATGCCGTCCCAGAATCAACAACCGATCCCTCCCTATCATATAATTTCCAACCTATATGACATTCGCCTGAAACAGACCCATCCTCTGCATCATACATTTTTTCACCTGTAAGATTAACAGTTATCGTCGCTTTTCCGTCATGCCACATCTCATCCTCACACGTATATGTTTCAACCTTACACGTTGATTCAATTGTATTGTCATAAGAAATACTACTTATCTCAGCTGGTAGCGATGTGATCATCTCAATATCAATAATCATATTATTTTCAACTGAAATCTCCTGATATTCAGTTGTTATATATTCGCTTGTGTCATCATTGTATAAGGAAATCGCCATTTCAACTCTGTCAAACTCTTTTGTTGTATAGACATTTTCTATGCATGATCCTCCGGCCTTGCAATTGTCCAAGTAGGTCGAGGCATCACCTGTCAGAGAGTCATCACTCCCGTACAAATTAAACATTACCTCTGCACCTGACAAATCATATTCCGTTGTATTGTTCAGTTTTATTTCATAATTGGCTCCGCCCAAGCATGTCATAACCAGATCTGTTGTAATTAATCCCTGTATGTCTTCCAGCATTTTCTCCTGCTTTTCGTACATACGACCAACATTCACAAAATCATCCAGATTATTTTGGTATTTGCTTCCAACTGAAAAGTCAAAATTATCAACTATGTCTTTTAATACCTCAGCCCTCTTGTTATATCCATTTGTTACAAACTTTTCATTGTACTGATTATCATCCGAACTATAATACTGGACACCATCCAGTTGGGATTGCAGCGCGTCCACATAAACATTCGCCAGTTCCTGCAATTCAGAGTCTTCAAAAGTATATTCTGCGAGATCTCCAATTGCGTCTAATTCCATGTTAATATAAGTTCTCAATGCGTCCTTATAATCCGATGTAGAATCATACGAATCTGGTTGGTTATTCGTTGCATCCCATCTTTTTTCGAGTCCACTTTGAAGATTTTTCAGAAAGCCTTCATCATTCTTCTTATTCGTGCCGCATCCACTACACAAACAGGCGACAATCAAAACCACGATTGTCCAAAATCTCATCTTGGTTTTTTCCATACATACGTAAACGGTAGATAGTTCGTACCTCGACCATGGAAGGGAAATATGCAACAATAGACTATATTTCTACTATGAGTATTAAAAGTTGAGTTTCAACTTTTGATACCACTACACGGAGGTAAGTCTATGAGTTCAGAAGCATCCATAA
>CAVLCU010000078.1:0-11610 GCA_963661545.1 Lachnospiraceae bacterium
CCTGCCACCCCCAGCATGCCTGCACACAGAACCCCTGTCAATGTCATTGCTACCAGTTTCTTTCTCTTCATACCCTTCTCCTTTTCTTGTTTTATAGGTATCATCCTTTCACAGCGCCTGCTGACAGGCCCTGTACCAGATACTTCTGAATGTAGCAGAAGATCAGCAAGACCGGTATCAAAGCGATGATGGTACCGGCAGCCAGACCGCCGTAATTGACTGTAAATTCCCCCTTCATCATACTCAGGCCCACGGGAAGCGTGAATTTGTCCGAGTCATTGATAAAGTTCAGGGCAAAGACGAACTCATTCCAGGAATTGACAAATGCGAAGGCGCCGCAGGATACAATTCCGGGCAAAACGGCCGGAAGAACCACCTTGAAGATAGCCCCAAAGATGGAGCAGCCGTCGATCTGGGCCGCCTCCTCCAGGGTGGTGGGAACTCCGGAAAAGAACCCGCTCATCATAATCATGCAAAAGGGCAGGTTAACCGTAGAATTCACCAATACCAGTGCCCACAGATTGTTGATCAGACCCAGCTTGTTGAAGATGGTAAAGAGGGGAATCAGGATAACGATTCCCGGCAGCATCTGGGTGATCAGAAGCAGGAAAAAGGTAAACTTCTTTCCCTTGAATTTGTAGCGGGAGAGGGCAAAGCCGCCCCAGATAGCGATAAACATAATGACAATGGTGGTAAGGACAGCCACAAATAAACTGTTGAGGAAGTATTTGTCGAATCCCATACTGCTTAGGATGCTCTTATAATTGTCCAGGGTAAAGGGGGTGGGCAAATACTTCAGAGGCAGCTGCATGATGCTGCTCTCCTCCTTAAAGGAGGTACAGAGGAACCAGTAAAAGGGAAACAAGGTAAAGAGGGTGAAGACCACCACCGGAATATAGCATTTGAAAACCTTGCCGACTCTTTTCTTTGTACGGGGTTTCATCAATAATATTCCTCCTTTCCATATTTTCCTACCTTTAGGTAGATGACGGAAAATACCAGCAGTACCAGGACCATGACCACGGCCATGGCGGAAGCATATCCCGCATCCATGGAATCCGTAAACTTCATCATGATATAGACCGGAATGGTAAGGGTGGAGAAATTGGGTCCCCCCTTGGTCATCCCATAGATGATATCTACCACATTCAAGGTCCAGATGGTTCGAAGCAGGATGGTCAGCAAGAGGGTATCCTTAATCAAAGGAAGGGTAATCCTCCAGAATTTCTTCCAGCTGCCGGCTCCATCCACATCTGCCGCCTCATAGACGTCCGGAGAGATGGTCTGAAGACTGGACAGGATACTGATGGCAAAGAAGGGAATTCCCCGCCAGGTATTGGCAATGGTCAGAGCCCACATGGCTCTGGGGCCGCTGGAGAACCAGGACATATTCTGACTGATGATGCCCAGCTTCTTCAATAAATCTCCGATGACACCCACACTTTCATTGAACATGAAGCTCCAGATCAGGGCTACCAGGATACCGCCCACCGCCCAGGGGGTGAACATCAAGGCTCGGAAAATCCCCCTCCCCTTAAACTTCATATTGAGAATCAAGGCCACGATCAGACCGAAAAAGGCTTGCAGACCTACATTCATCACCGTCCACCACAAGGAGTTCTTGGCTGCCTTCCAGAAGGTGGCATCCTGAAACAGCTTGGTAAAATTATCCAGACCAATGAATCCTGCCTGTTTCAGATTAGTCAGTACATGATTCTGGGTACTTAGGAAAAAGGTGTTAATAATGGGATAGATCATGAAGACACAGATGACTGCAAAGGCCGGCAAAAGCATGAGATAGGGCCGGGCACTTTTTCTCCATATGTTTTTTCTCTTTCTCATATTTCTTGTTCTTTCCTCCCTTCCGCTTTCTAAATCTTAGCACTTTTTTCCATTTGATCCGTCTAATTTTTCACTTTTCCTGTTCACTTTTCAGCTTTTTTCTTCTGCCCCTCTCCTGTAATTTGGGCAAGTTACCAGGTCTCGGCCTGTCTGCTGCCACCTTGCCGGAAGACTGGTCGCCCCACCGTGAAACCGGCTGACCTGCCACAAGGTCAGCCGTCCTGCCGTGAACGCGGCTGATTTACCGCAAAAAAAGCCAGGGAAGCTGCTCCTGGCAGTTTCCCTGGCTTACATTGGTTACAGTGTCAAAAGCCTGAGCCCACGACCTGCTCGCGACGCAAGGCGAATTCCTTGAGGCGCCTGTGGGTAACCGAAATCAGAAATAGGTCTTTGTTGCAAATACCCCGGCCTGCTCCAGCTTCCTGATGTCGGGTGACATGCAGATACCCGGTTCCTGGGGCAGATAGAATCTGCCATCCTTTTCCTCCGGGCGAAGGTCCATAATCTCATACAAGGGCCGCATCACCGGCACCAGATATTCCACCATATCCTCCTCCGGACCGGAGGCAATGAAGGAGGCTGTCAGATGGGAATATCCTCCGGAGGTGAATTCCAGCTGGTTGGCCCTGGCCAGGTCCCTGGCCTTCATCCAGTCCTCTACCGAGCTTAAATTGGTAGGAATGGGCTGGAGCTGGGAGACACCGGCTCTCACATAGCATTCCAGGGGATAATAGCATCTGGGGGATTCGCCCATGGCAATGGGGATGGGGGATTCCTTGATCAGCTTCTCCAGCTCCATCATATCATAGGACTGAACCGGCTCCTCCAGCCAGGCGATGTTATATTTTTCCACCTTTCTGGCGAAATCCAGGGCTTCTGCTGCCTTCCACAGCTGGTTGGCATCCAAAGCCAGTCTGGCCTTGTCTCCGATGAGGGACCGAACGATCCGTACTCTTTCCAGATCCCAATCCAGCTTGCTGCCAAAATCTGTGGCAATCTTCATCTTGAAAGTGGTATAACCGTCATCGATGAAGGACTTCACCTCTTCCTCCATCTCCTGGAGGGTCAGGTTGGTTCCGCAGCCACTGGCATAGACACTGGCCCAGTCCCGGTCAGCGCCAAAGAAACGGTGCAGGGGCAGCCCTGCCTCCTTGGCCAGGATATCATAGAAGGCCAGATCCACCCGTCCCAGCTCCAGAGCCGACTCGCTGGAGAATCCGCAATTGCGGATCTGCCAATATAGGATCTTGTACCATTCCTCGTAGGTCTTGGTCTCTCCGTTGATCAGAGTCTTCAGGAAACCGGCCATCCGCATAGAGCAGGGACTCTGACCAAAGGTGCCATTCTCATTGTAGAGAACCAGCCAGGCATCCATGGGAACCGTCTCGAAGGGGCCCCCCGTGGAATCATAGAAGGCTCTGGGAGCCATAATGGGATGGCAATGGTATAACTCCGCCCTGGTGAATCTGACCTTCTTCTTATATGCCTCTTTATAACTGCTCATTTTACTTCTCCTCTGCTCTTATCATGCCCTTCACGTCTGACCAGTTCTTTTCTGCATAATCCAGCAGAGTATTGGCCTGTTCCAGGGACATCTCCGGGAAATGCAGGAAAATGCTGGAGGAACCGTATCTCTTCACCAGACGGTCTGCATTCTTGACCCAATCCTCAAATTCGCCGGAATAGACCTTGACCCAGATGGAGCGGCCGGCTGCAATGGCCTTATCATAGATGGGATCCCATTCCTCATAGGTTCCGTCCGGACCGTAATCCCCCGGCACCCATTGGATGGCATTGATCTCCTGGATCTCCAGGATGGAATCCAGGTGGCGGACATTGTCCTTGCCATCCAGATGATAAACCACATTGTCCAGCCCCTGCACCTGCTTTCTCAGGCCCTCCAGGGCATATTGGCGAAAATGCTCATCCGAGATCATGGAGCCAAAATCACATTGCACCTTAGCGGTCTTGCCCGGTCCCCAGATCTGGAAGACCATATAGGCGCTTCCCCCGTCCTTTTCATTCTTTACCAGGTCATAGAAGCGGTCATAGTAGTCGAAATAGAGGTCATTGACCTGTTTGACCCTCTTCTCGATCTCCTCCGGCTCCTCTGACACATCATAGAGCAGATTAAAGGTTCCCCGCAGGGCAGCCAACACATCCATGCCCTCCATCAGATCCGGCACGCAGACATAGAAGTCATCCTTGGCCAGCTCCAGACACTCCTTGGTCACCTGGATATGCTTCTTGAACCATTTGTTATTCTCGTCAAAGACCAGATCCGGATAATCCTCCCAATCCTCTACGCACTCCTTAAACCAGATGGTATCCATCTCGAAACCGATATCGGATCCCAGATAGGCTGCCATAGATCCGGGGCCAAAGTCCACATGCATATTGGGAAAGCTCTCTGCCAGGAACTCATGGGTCTGGCAAAAGTGACGGTATCTTCCTACAATCTTCTCTGCATCCAGGGATTTTTCCTCTGCTGTCTTGCATACCAGATTCTCGGGCAGGCAATGATAACGTCCCTGGCTTCTGCAGACATCTGCTTCCTCCCAGTGCTTCAATGCCTCCTCCTCAATCTCAGGCTTTCTGGCGATGACACACATGACCGGTCTTCCGGTATTCTTCTGATGCCAATAATTGGTCCACTTTTCCTTGGTTTCTTCCCAGTTTTTCTTGTATTTCATAGTAGTATGCTCCTCTTTTCTTCCCTGATTGTAGCATTTCTCCCGATGCAATCCGTTCACTTTTTCACTTTCGCTGTTCGCTTTTTCACTTTTGTCTGTCTTTCCCTCTGCCGTCTAGTGAAACAGGTCCACCTGGCTTGTGCCTCGCCTCCTTATGTATGCGCAAAGAAGAGTTTTCTGGCATTTCCTCCCATGATCAACTCCTGATCCCTCTCCGGGATATGACATTGTCTGGTAATCAGATGAATCAATTCCTGCAGGGTGGCATGAGACAGCATGCCCGGAAAATCCGAAGCCCACAAAAGCCTCTCCGCCCCCACCTGCCTCCAGGCCTTTTCTATCACCTGCACAGCGGAGGGATAGGGATAATCCTCCTCCCGGTCAAAATAGGCCGAGATACTGGAGGTATCCAGGTAAATATTGGGATATTCCTTCATCCATTGGAGCAAGAGGTCAAAGTTGGCTCCTCTGTCCCCGGTAAAGCAGGCATCTGCCCCCATATGGCAGATGACCCAGGTGATGTTGGGGAAGAGATCCAGCAATTTCTTCCAGTCCTTTACATCCTCATCGGTGAAGAGATGGAGGAAGGCAGGCTGATGATATTGATGGATGCAATCCCATACCGGCAGCAGATCCTCCGCCGCCAGTCTCTTGCCCGGGGCACACTGGAAGCTGCTGTAGGTCTCCACCTTGAAGCCAAAGAGGGGGGTGGTGTCATAGAGATGAGCCAGCTCCAAAGCGGCTGCCTTCCCCTTGAGAAGGTCTACCAGCGCCACTGCCCGAAATCGATGGGGATACTTCTCCACACATTGGATGAAGTAGTCATTGTGGTAGCCATAGCAGGGATTGGGCATCAAAAGGGCCTTGGAGATGCCGCACCAATCCATATATCCCAGCAGCATCTCCACCGGACTGTTGGTCCGTTCAAAGGCCGGGGGCAGAAGCTGGATCAGCTGATTGCCTACCCGAGCCTTGCCCCAGGAAGCAGAAGAGATGGGAGCTCCCTGGTTGATTCCTGCTATGTAAGGATATACATGGGCATGTACATCGATGATTTCCATCCGTTCAACCTCCCTTCCTTCCACGGTTTCTCATGGAAAGACTCAAAAATGAAGCTCCACAGGCTTGCCTTCATAGCGGAATTCCTTCTTCTGATCCCCCAGGATAGCCAGACAGGTTCTGCCCACTATGCCCTGGGAGAAGACCTTGCCGGCTCCCCCCAGGGAAAGAGTCTGATCCGCCTCCTTCCAGCTTATGGAAATGGCATTGTAGTCTCCCTCTTCGTATTGGTAGCCGTCTCCGGCATCCTCATAATAGGTAAAGGCCCCGTCTGCCCCGGGATAGATATGAAGCTCCAGAGGAGTCTCCATGGGCTGCTGGGTATATTGCATGCCGGGGGCTTCCATGGGCAGGATGGATCCGGCTTTGACAAAGACCGGAATACGATCCAGGGGAGCTTCTGCCTCCACACTCTGACCCCCCTCATAATACCTGCCGGTATAGAAATCATACCAGCCACAGCCCTGTGGCAGGTAACAGTTCCAGATATGCTCCTTATGCAGAGCCTTGTTGCCCCTGTCATAATCCATGGGCTCTGTTACCGGACAGATCAGAAGCTCCTTGCCAAACAGATACTGGCTGCTGCAGGCTGCTGCCTGAGGATCCTCCGGGAAGTCGAAAAGGAGGCTTCGCATCATAACCCCATCCTCCAGCCAGACACTGCCTGCCAGGGAATAGATATAGGGCAGCAGGCGGTAACGCAGCTGAATATTCTGGCGAATGGCCTCATAATAGGGCTGTCCCGGCTCTCCGAAGTTCCAGATCTCCCGGGGCACGTCGGTACCGTGGGACCGGAACATAGGCAGGAAGACTCCATATTCCAGCCAGCGGACATAGAGCTCCCGGTAAGCCATATCCTCCAGGCCTTCCTCATAATCTCCGGCCCAGAACCATTTCATATTGGGGTCATCGCTGCAGAAGCAGCCTCTTTTTCTCCAATTCTCCTTCAATACGAAGAAGCCGCCGATATCCAGGGTCCAATAGGGCATACCGCTGGCGGACATGTTCAGGCCTTCCACGATCTGCCGGCGCAGAACCTCCCAGGTGGCGCTGATATCCCCGGACCAAAGGATGGTTCCATATTGCTGGATGCCGGCATAGCCGGACCGGGTCAGGTTCAGGACACGCTTATCCGGTGCGGCCTTTCTCTGGTTCTCGAACATACCCTGGGCGTGCTTGAGGGCGAATAAATTGGCACGATCCTCCCCCAGGAATTTCTTGTGCTCCTGGCCTACCAGCCGGAAGCGCTCCCAGGGCTCCCGGATATGGGGGCCGTTCCAATCCGGCCCGGAGAAGGGCTCCGTAGAATCGCACCACCAGGAATCAAAGCCGCCCGAGAAGAGATCTTCCTCCGCCTGTTTCCAGTAGAGGGCCCTGGCCTCCTCCCGGAAGGCATCATAGGTGGAATAATCATAGAGCAGGTAGCCCGCCTGAGCCATTTCCTCACAATCCTTGGTGCCGGAATTCATGTTGGGCCAGATGGAAACCATGGTATGGACATGCATATCATGCAGCTTTTGATTCATAGACTTCAGATCGGGATAACGCTGGGGATCCATATGCTTGTTTCCCCAGGCATCCTCCTCCCAGGTATGCCAATCCTGAACCAGGCAGTCCAGGCCGATCCCCAGACTCCGGTACTTTTGGGCCATCTCCACCATCTCCTCCTGGGTATGGTAGGCCTCCCTGGACTGGACATAACCATAGGCCCACTTGGGCAGCATGACTGCCTTACCCGTCAGCTGGCGAAAGCCCGCAACCACCTGGTCTGCGCTTCCGGCAATCATATAATAATCCAGCTGCTCTACAGTATCCAGATAGAGATAGGAGCCCCTCTCGTCATCGTTAAAGGTCATCAGGCTGCCGCAGTCTGCCAGCAGGCCATAGCCTTGATCCGACAGGAAGCAGGGGAAGGGGATCCTCATATTATGCTGGTAGAGATATTGCACATGACCCCGATAATTCCAGATGCCTTCCTCCCCCTGACCCAGGCCGTGGATCTGCTCTCCCTCCTGCCATTGGAAGAAAAGACGGGCGCGATAGACCATATGATCCTCGGTAGCCTTCAGATTCTCCACGAAATTCCGGTCTCCGTCTACCGTCTTTACCCGGCGGAGAATAGGCTCCTCTCCCCCGGTGCTATAGACCAGCAAGGGCTTCTGGGTCAGCTCCTTCTCCTTTTCCTGTACCAGGAGCCTGCCCGCCCCATCCATCCAGCAAAAGGCTCCCGTAGCCTTGTCAATCCGCACCGAGATCTGCTCTGCTGCTACCAGCCAGGCACCCTCCTCCTCCGTCAGCTTCAGATCAGAGGGGGCAAACTCCTTGATACCCAGGGGAGAACCCGGATAGAAGTCCTCCTTTTCCGTATACACGCAGCGCAGAATCCGGTCTGTCATCTTCTGCACCAGCAATCTGCCCTTCTCGGTCCGCAGCTCCACGGCTCCGGCTTCCGAAGAAAGAAAGGCACTTGTCACTTTCATCTGATTTTTCCTCCTTGATAAAACTGGTATGGGGATCAGCCCTTTACCGCACCGGCTGTCTGACCACCGACAATATACTTCTGGCATACCAGATACATGATGATAACCGGCAGACAGGTCAGAAGGATATCTGCACTGATCAGGTTCCAGCTCTTCTCATATTGACCAAAGAAGTTATAGACCGCCAGGGTCATGGGCCACTTCTCGGAAGAGTTCAGGAAATACAGGGGCATAATGAACTCATTCCAGGTATTCAAAAAGCACAATACTCCTGCCGTTACCATACTGGGCTTGAGCATGGGAACGATGATATGGAAGAAGAGCTTGCAGGGGCCGCAGCCGTCAATCACCGCCGCCTCATCCAACTCCGCGGGCACCTTGCTGACGAAACCATAGATCAAGAATACCGTAAAGGGCAGCTGGGTTGCCACATAGAGCAGGATGATGCCGATCTGGCTGTTCTGCAAATGGGTAGCCTGCATAACCTTCATCAAGGCTACGTAGTTGATGGGGATGACCATGCCCAGTACCAGGAACATGTAGAGGGCATTCATTTTCTTACTTCTGCGTCTGGAAAAGACATAGGCCGCCATGCTTCCCAGAATCACCACTATGACAGTGGCACAGCTGGCATAGAGAAGACTGTTCAGGAAGCTTTGGAGCAGCTTGCCCTTCTCGATGGCTGTCACAAAGTTGGACAGGGTCCAGGTGGAGGGCAGAGTCAGATTCATGGAAGTAGCTTCCTCGGCGGGCTTAAAGGCCGTTACCACGATCAAAGCCAGAGGAATCAGCATAATAATGGAAATCAGCCAGGCCAGTATGTTTTTCAGAATATTAGCGGTCAGCTTTTTAGACTTATTACTCATCACTCAACCACCTCGTCTTTCGTCAAAATTTTAATCATGAAGAAACCGATGATCAGCATGAAGACAAACATCACGGAGCTGATGGTCGTACCCTCCGCATAAAGTCCCAGGGAGAACTGCTTGAAGACGGCGGTCTGCATCACCTCAGTGGTATGTCCCGGCCCTCCATTGGTCATGGCATAGATCATATCGAAGACCTTCAAACCGTAGATGACATTCAATACAATGGTCACCGCTAAGGTCTGCCGCAGCATAGGCAGGGTAATGTTGGTAAATTTGTGGAAGCCGTTGGCCCCGTCGATACTGGCTGCCTCATAGTATACCTGGGGAATAGCCAGGATACCCACAATCAGCATGGTCATGATATAGCCCGTGCCTCGCCAGATATCTACAAACATGACGGACCAGAAGGCAATCTTGGGATCTGTCAGCCATTTCTGGGTCAGAGCATCCAAACCAACGGCACGCAAGCCCTGGTTGAGAAGGCCGATCTTAGGATTCATGATGGAGGTGAAGACCAGACCGATGATCAGAATCGACAAGACAGAGGGCATATACATGACCCCTCGATGGAAATTCTTCAGCTTGATATTCCGGCTCAGAGCCAGGGCAAAGAGCAGTCCCAGTCCTGTCTTGGCTGCCGTGGTTACCACGGTAAAGAGCAGGGTATTGAGGATATACTTTAGATAGTTGGCATCTCCTCCCAGGACCGTTTTAAAATTCTTCCAGCCCACGAAGTGCAGTTCCTTGGAATAGGCGGACCAGTCCGTAAAGGAATATCCGATACCGATGATTCCCGGAACTACACATAGTACCGTATAGATCACCAGCGCTCCTATCGCAAAGTACCACGGATAAATTTTCGACTTTTGCATAGAATGTTTCCTCCGTTTCCCGTTTTGACCTAACAGCCGGATCCGACAGCCAGCCCCTGGGCATACCTTCCGACTGTTTATACATTATTTATATTTTACTTGTATTCTTTATAAAATCATATGCATACTTCCCACCTGTTTTTGTTTTTTTTTTACCTCCCCCTTGTCCCCTTATTTATTTCTCCTGATGAATATGCTATGATAAGGGGGACATTCCGGATTTATAAGGAGTTTTCTGCCATGTTTAAAGCTTCCAAAAGCATACAAACCATTCTGTCCACCAGCTTTCTCTGGATCGCCCTGACCCTGCTCCTCCTGCTGACGGGTCTTTTTTCCTGGATCCAGTACGGCTACCTGCGCAAGAATGCGGAATCGGATGTCCAGCGAACCTGTTCCACCATTGCCTCCGATATTGACCTGCAGATCAGGGAAATGGATACGGTCTGCCTGAATGTGATTAATTCCACCTCTCTCCAGAAGACCTTTTCCCAATATTTGCAGGACAAGGAAGAAGAGGCCGCTTATCTGAATACCCTGCGGGAGGCTACCATTGCCAACACCCTGACTGCCATGGAAGGAGTCGCCAGCTCTATCCGCCAGATCAACCTGTATGGCTACGTCCATGGGGGGTATGGCACCGGCAACCTGATAGGTCCCCTGTCGGAGGACAGCGTAGACCAAACCTGGTATAGGGATGTGATTCTGCTGGAGGGACGCCGCTACCTGGGGCTTCCCACCCAGCACCCGGAGTTGTCTGCCAGCTCCGGCACCAGCTCCGACCGCTCCTATCTGTCCCTGATCCGTATGTATTACAATTCCTATCACAATCCCCTGGGCTTTGTGGAAATTATGAAATATTATGATGTTCTCTTCGACAGTGCCCTCTACCCCAACAGTGTCTATGACCTGGATATTACCATCTCCCGTTCTGACGGCACCATTCTCTTTCCCCGGAAGGAAGCCGGCCAGGCACTTGCGGCCTCTTCTTCCTCCCAGGACACCCGGGGGGAAAGGATCAATCAGAAGACCAGGCAGAGGGAATATTTCTGCCAGGAGACAGCGGAATACTCGGATCTGGTGGTCACTGCTTCCCTCCCGGTCAGAGCCTTTGTGACACCGATCCTTCGGTCTCTCTTCCTGACCTTCTTTGTCTGCCTGCTGATGTTCTTCCTCTGCCTTTTCTTCTCCTCGGTTCTGGCCAGGCGCATCAGCGCCCCCTTGAAGAAGATCTATCACTACCTGCAGAATCTGGATCCTCATGAACAGTTCCGGCAGATTGATCTGGAAGACACCCGGATTATCGAGATCGACAAGCTCAGCCACTCCCTCAATGATGCTTTTCAGGATCACCGGGAGGCCGTGGAATCTATGCTATTGTTGAAGGAGCAGGAGCTGCAGGCGCAGATGCTGGCCCTGCAGTCCCAGATGAACCCCCATTTTCTCTACAATTCCCTCAACAATATCTCTGCTATGGCAGAGGAGGGAATGACCTCCTCCGTGGTTCAGATGTGTCAGGATATCACCTCCATTCTGCGCTATATCTCCTCCAACAAGGAGCCTGTGTCCTCCCTGGAGGAGGAACTGGAGCATTGCAATCTCTATCTGAAGTGTATGCAGCTTCGTTTCGGAGATTCCCTGACCTATGACTTTGACATTGAAGACGATATGCTGGAGATTCCGGTACCCAAGCTCTGCATCCAGCTCCTGGTGGAGAATGCAGTTAAGTTCTCGGCTCAGGTGCAGCCCCCCTGGCATATTCTCATCCGGGGCAGCCTGACCCAGGACAGTTGGTATG
>CAVLCU010000079.1:0-11551 GCA_963661545.1 Lachnospiraceae bacterium
TAGCACGGAACAATCCGTGTAACCGCAGGTTTGGGTGTTTTGACACCCAAACCAACATCTTATGAAGACCATCCGAAAGGCCGCAGCATTTTCTAGCTGCGGCCTTTCGGATTGCTTATTTCTCTCCCCCTGTCCAGAGGTCTTCCTGCCTTCTTTAGCCGTAGACCTTCTCGATCAGTTCATCAATATTGCTGTCGTCCACTGCATAGAGGGTAATATTGTTGCGCTCCGGAATCTCCTCTCCCAGATACATCTTCTCTGCCAGCTCTCCGCACAGATCTCCGATGGAGGCCCAATAGCACAGAACCGCTGCCTTCCAGTCCCCATTGCGAATGGCATCTGCGGTTTCCTTCAGACAGATACATCCTACCACATCCACCTGATCCAGCATATTGTTCTGCTTCAGGGCTTCTACGGCTCCGTTGGCTTCCTTATCATCTGCGGCTACAATACAATTGATCTCGTCTCCGTATGCGGTAATCCAGTCCTCGGTTACCTGCATGGCAGTAGCTGCGTCAAAGTCTCCGTTCTGGCTGGATACCACTTCCAGGTCAGACCGCTGGGCTACAATATCCTCAACACCTGCTTTTCTCTTGATGGTAGCTTCACGGCCGGGAGTTCCCTCCAGGATAAAGATTTTGGAATTCTCCGGCAGATTATCCACGCACCACTGTCCCTGGGTCTCACCAAACTCGGTCTCATCAAAGCCTACAAACTTCCAATCACCTCCGGTGGCCTCGGTACCTACCATGAAGACCGGAACTCCTTCTGCATTACAAGCCTCTACGGAAGCTGTATTTCCCTCCGTATCCACTCCGTTCAGGAACATCATATCTACCCCCTTGGTCAGAAGGGTCTCTATATTGGTAGCCTGCTTCTCCACATCCAGGGCAGAATCTGCAATCAGAACCTCTACGGAATCCGCTCCGATCTTCTTGGCAAATTCTTCACTTTCCACATAATCCTTCAGCTTCAGAGCTGCCGGATAGGTATTGGGGTCAGAATTATCATTATTCACATAGCCAATGCGATAAACCAGGTCATCCTTTAACTTAAAACCTCCTCCGGATGTTGAAGCGGAATCAGCCGAAGCACTCTCGGATCCATCCTGGGCTGAGGAAGCATCCCCAGCAGAAGAGGCAGAGCCGGACTTTTCTGAGCTATCTGCATCTTGACCTTTTCCACATCCGACCATGGCCATGCTGGTCACCATCACTGCTGCAAGCAGCACTGACACAACTTTTCTTTTCATTCCTTTTTTCCTCCTAATTTTATTATGGGTTACAGACCCGGCTTGAGGCTGCGTCGTAACCTCGTTTAGCGACGGATACAGCATAGCATTTTGCACAAACAATGTACAGTTATCTTCCCTTTTATCCATCAGCCTTTCCCTTTTTCGTTAATTTTTCCCCCTCCATCCCGGGAATTTTCCCTCCATACGTCCGATTTCTATGGTAAAATGTAAAAGAAAGGTCCAGGCTGCACCTTGTTTGGCCTCACCACAAATGAAATTCGGAGAAAACTGCCATGAATACTACTTCCTATCCCTATCTGAACATGCTTTGTCAGGATGCCTCCGGAATCCATGTGGAGAACTGGCAGGAATCCTGGTCTGTGGATATGCACTGTCATGATTATTATGAGCTCATGCTGGTAGCCTCCGGTTCCTGCCGCCATGTCATGCATGGCAGTAAGACCCTGCTGATTCCGGGGGATGCCATCCTGATTTCTCCCCATACAGCCCACGGTTATGAATTGAATGCCCAGATCTCCCTCTACAATTGTCAATTTCGGCCGGAGAGACTGGATCCGGCGGTGACAAAGCTGCTGGATAACCAGGAGGGTCTGACCAGGGCAGGGGAAGAATCCAGGGAGAGTCAGGAGCCCTATACAGCCTTTTGGCAGCACCTGTTTGCGGATCGGGAGGACATGCATACCAGTTCCCTGACGGCCTACGAGGTCAACAGCTGCAAGCAGGGGGTTCTCCATCTTCCCCCCACTGACCTGACCTATATGGTAAGTCTTCTGGAGCATTTATTGGGCAGGCAGGAAGGGGATGGTTCCGACTATCCGCTGCTGAAGCAAAAATATGTCGAAATGATCCTCCTGGAAATGCACCAGGCCATCCAGACGCAAAGCCACAGGTATGCCGCTTTTTCGGCAGCCCATCAAAGGATCATTGCAGAAATCCTGGCAGAGATGGAGAAGCACCTGGCGGAACCCTTCGACATCTCCCAGGTGGCCAAAAAATACTCCTTTAGCCCCAACTACCTGCGGAAGCTCTTCAAGGATTTCACAGGTGCACCTCCCATCCAATACCTGAACCGCCTGCGGATCATCTATGCCTGCGAATGCATGGAACAGGAGGGGATGGACAGCAAAAGTGCAGCGGAAGATGTGGGCATCTATGATATGAACTATTTTTCCCGCTTATTCAAGCAGATTATGGGCTATTCCCCCAGCAGGATTTCCCGAACCGGGAAATAACCTTGTGCATTTTATCCTGGTTTCCCATGGATGCGCTATTCCTTGCGTTATTTTATGCTAAAAATGTGTTGTTCTCTTCTCGCCTCCCGGCTGGTTTACGGATACAATACCCCTATCAGAAAACCATACACCAACCAACGAAAGCGGACGGAGGACACGAGTATGAACGCAAGAGAAAGAGAGATACTGACCCTTAGTTTTTCCAATCAGGGTCTGGATCGGGGAGTTATCGAGGAGAGCATGGAGCCCTGGGATAAGACGGTTCAGAACTGGGCAGACCAGGGATATGATACGGGCATGCTGAAGAAATTGCATTTTTCCCTGCTCCCCACAGACAATGTCTACCATGTATTAGAAGATTATCCCGTTTGGCAGGATTACTACAATACCATGCAGACCCAGATCATCGCCGACCAGGAAGCCGGCCTGGGCTGGGATCCGGTCTATCGGATCACCTTCCGCATTCCCTATGCCTGCTATCCCACGGAAATCCGGGAGGAGACGGAGGAATATGTGATTCGCCGGGATAGGGACGGCTGGGTGCGCAAGTATCCCAAGGACGGCAGCCTTGTCACCCGGGTAAGGCCGGTGGTTACAGATATGGAGGACTGGCTGCAATATAAGGCGGACATCTGCAAATGCATGGAGACCTGCTTTACCGATGAGAATCTGGAAAAGGCCTATGGCCCCTTCCGGGAAATTTCCAGGGAATATCCCCTGCGTCTGCGGATCTCCGGTTTCTTCTGGACCCCCCGCTTCCTGCTGGATAACGAGGAACAGCTCTATGCTTACTACGAGCAGCCGGAGCTTTTGAAGGATATCTGTCAATTTCAGGCAGATGTATACCGGGAGCAATTGGCCAAGATCCTCCAAATCGTGACCCCCTCCACCATCTTCTTTGAGGAGGATTTAAGCGGAAAAACCGGTCCTATGATCTCCCCGGATACCTTTGAGGAGTTTTGCACGCCCTACTATCGTCAGATCATCCCCCTGCTCCGGGCGGCCGGTGTGCCCAATATCTTCATGGATACGGACGGGGATTTCACCTTGATGATCCCCAAGATTCTGGAGGCAGGCCTGGACGGCGTCCTCCCGGTGGATGTCAATGCCGGGGTAGACATTGTCAAGGTCCGGGAGGCCTATCCCAACCTGAAGTTCATGGGAGGCTTCAACAAGCTGTGCATTGTAGAGGGCAAGGAGGCCATTGATGCGGAGCTGCGGCGCCTGACCCCTGTTATCCGCCAGGGAGGCTGCATCATCTGCACCGACCACCAGGCAGCCCCCCATACCACCCTGGAAAACTACCGCTACTACACGGAGCAGCTGAAAAAGCTGGTGGGAGACCTGCGGCAGGAAGGGGCGTGAATATTCCACAGTCAAAGGGGAATCCGAACACCTGGAACTTTTCTCCTGCCTTCCGACAGACCGAAAGGGAAGGAAATACTAATTGAAAGCAACATTTTAGAAGATTTTTCCTTCTGTTTGTCCTATAATGACAGGTAGCAGCAGACAGCTATCTGTTTCGTCAGGAAATCACAGACAGGAGGAAAAAAACTTGCAAAAGGTCTATAAAATCGGTGTCATCGGACTAGGGGACATCAGCACCGTCTATCTCAACAATCTCCGCAAATATCCAAAGTACGTAGAACTTTACGCATGCGCCTGCCGGTCTCCGGAGAAGGCGGAGCAAAAAGCCCGACAATTTGGGTTTCGGAAGGCCTACGCCAGCGGCGATGCCCTGCTTGCCGACCCTGAAGTGGATGTGGTCATGAATCTGACCACTCCAAACATGCATTACTACTACAATCTGGCAGCCATCCGGCAGGGAAAGCATGTCTATTCCGAAAAGCCCTTTGCGGCCACCTTCCAAGAGGCCAAGGAAGTGCTGGATCTGGCCAGGGAAAAGGGCTTATATTGCGGCTGTGCCCCGGATACCTTCATGGGAGGCCGTATCCAGGCCATGAAGCAATTCATGGATGAGGGAAGGCTGGGCAAGGTGGTGGGGGGAAGCGCCTTTATGCTGTGCAAGGGCTGGGAATGGTTCCATCCCTCACCGGACTTCTACTACCAGCCGGGAGGCGGTCCCCTGCTGGATATGGGGCCCTACTATCTCCATTGTCTTCTCTCCCTGCTGGGACCGGTGGATTCCGTCTGCGCCATGGCCACCCGCGGTGAGGACCTGCGGGAGATTGCATCCGGTGCCCGAAAGGGGGAGAAAATCCAGGTAGATCCCACGGTGGATACCCATATTGTATCTAATCTCCGTTTCCGAAATGGGGCTTTGATAAGCCTCAATGTCAGCTTCGATGTCTGGGATTCCACCCTGCCCCGGCTGGAGCTCTACGGCAGCAAGGGAACCCTTGCCATGGCAGAGCCGGATCCCTGTGACGGTCCCAACATCTACGGCGGCCAGCTCTGGTTCCGGGGACAGGATCAGAGCCGGTGGCTCCATATGCCCAGACGGGAGGAGGATCTCCAATCCGACTGGAAGCAAATTCCTGTAGAAGGTCCCTTCAACCAGACCAGTCAGGCAGAAAACAGCCGGGGAATCGGCCTGGTAGACCTGGTGCAGGCCTTCGAAGAAGGCCGCCCCAACCGAGCCAGCGGCGACATGGCCACCCACGCCCTGGAGGTGATGGAAGGCATCCTCACCTCCGCCAGGGAAAAGAGATTTGTAGAGATCGAAACCGACTTTCAGGTTCCGGAGGCCTTCCCAGGGTTTTGAATAAAGTCTGATTTTGAATAAAGTCTGAGTGAGACAGCTTAAGGAATGCATCTCGAAGAAAGTGTCCCGAAAAACATCCAGGGTCTTCTTGCGCTACTGACAGGCGAGAAGACCCTGGTCTATCCTATGCTATTCTTTGCTTCGTTCTACTTAATAATCAAATAGCTTTTTGACCCAATTCATAAACATGGGAACCCAGGCTTCCACATTCACATTTTTTTCTGCTTTGTAATCCGTCACATCGTTAGCCAGGGCCGTTCCATGTAACCCATATTGAAAGACATGAAGTTCACAGCCTACATGATGTTGATAGCATGCTGCCGCATATGCCAAGGCATTTTGTGGATGTATGATCTGATCCTGAGAGGTCTGCCACAAAAATACCGGTGGCGTATCCTCCGTAACCTTTGCCGCCGTTTGCAGCATTTCTTCTTGCTGAAAAAGCACCTTCCCCCGTGGTTCTCCACAATCCTCTTCTTCACTTTTCTTTTCGAAACGAACTACAGTGGGCGCATATGCCATCATCAAAGCATTGGGACGATTTCCTCCCTTTGGAATACCCAGACGCTCGGCTAAACCCGGCGTGTTCCATTGCGTGCCAAGAATAGAGGTTAGGCTACCGCCCGCCGAAAACCCTCCTACTATAATCGCATCCGGGTTGATATGATATTCTTCTGCATGCTCCCGCAAAAACCATACCGCCCTGGAGACATCCTCCAACGGCTCCGGCATCACGGAATGTTCCATCACAGAATAATAGAGCACTGCGCAATGCAATCCCATCGCGTTGAAGGCCAAGGCAATCGGTTCCGCCTCTCGGTCTGACTGAAATCCATAACCACCGCCTGGAAGAACCAGAAAAACAGGGCGTTTTTCAGGCTGCCATTCCCCATTTTTGTAATACTTCTGCGGATAATAATCCAGAAAATATGTATGTAAATATACCCGTCCCCTATCATCAAAATCAATCTTCTTGTGTATCATATCCTATCATTCCCCTCACAGTCCTTTAATCGCCAGATCCATAATATTCACCTGGTTAATCTCATTCCCTTGCAATTCTCCTGTTTTTATCCCCCCGGCCAGAACAATAATGCGATCCGACATGGCAATCAGTTCCGGCATCTCGGAGGAAATCATGATAATTGCCATCCCAGCATCTGCCAATTCTGCCATATGATTGTATATGGCATTCTTGGCTGCGATATCAATTCCCTTGGTTGGTTCATCCAGGATCAAAACATCCGGATGAATTGACATCCATTTTCCCAGAATCATTTTCTGCTGATTTCCCCCGGAAAGAGTCTGCGCCTCCGTAAAGATTCCCGGTGCCCTTACGTCCAGGAGATCAAAATATTTTTCTGCATTTTCCATTTCTCTCTTCTTGTTCATAAAGCCATGTCTGCTCAACTGGGGAAGCTTCGCCAGACAGATATTATGTCCAATGTCAAGAACTCCTACAAATCCATCTTCTTTCCTGTTTTCCGTAACCATTGCAAGTCCATGATGAACAGCATCTGCGGGGGAATGAATATTGACCTCGCTTCCTTTTATATACAACCTTCCTTCTGCTTTTTTCCATTTTCCGAAGATCGCATTCATCAGTTCACTGCGTCCTGCCCCCACCAGGCCTGCAAAGCCCAGAATTTCCCCCTTATGCAATTCAAAGCTAACATTCTGCACCACATATCGATCCGGAGCCGTCGGATGGGATACATAAAAATTCTCTGCTTGCAGGACAAGCTCACCAATTTTTTTCTCTCTTTTTGGATACAGCTGATTCATCGATCTGCCAACCATGTCACGAATAATGGTGCTTCTTTCCACCTCCTTGATGTCATAGGTCGATATGACCTTTCCATCTCGCAAAACTGTAACACGATCCGAATTTTCAAACACTTCCTCCAGTTTATGAGAAATCAGGATAGAAGTGATTCCCTTGCCCTTCAGCTCATGAAGAATTTGAAACAAATACTGTGCCTCCGCATCTGTCAGGGAACTTGTAGGTTCGTCCAAGACCAGAATAGAAGGGTTCTTAGCGAGGGCTCTTGCAATGCAAACCAATTGCATTTGACTGGTATTTAGCATTCGCAAGGGTGCATATACATCCAAATCCATGTGAATCATTTCCAGAGACTGTTTCGCTCTTTCATACATTTTTTTCTTATCTATGAAGGGGCCTTTTTTAATGGGCCAGGCACCCAACATCAGATTTTCCCCTACCGTCAGATCCAGATGCATGCTGATTTCCTGAAAAATCATGGCAATTCCTGCTTTTTCCGAATCAGAGGTGTTCTGAAATTCCTTTTTCTCCCCCTCAATATAAATAGCTCCTTCAAAAGTATTGGCTGCATAGGCGCCGCTCAATACCTTCATCAGTGTGGATTTACCAGCCCCGTTTTCACCCACCAGGGAAAGGATTTCACCTCGTTTTGCATGGAATGAAACCTTGTCCAGTGCTTTCACACCCGGAAATTCTTTGGTAATATCTTTCATTTCCAAAACATATTTTTCATCCTTCATAGATCATCATTCCTTTGATTTCTTCTTCCTATTTCCGATGTTTTTCTGACGTACCACATCAATTGCGCAGGCTGCTATCATAATCAAACCTGTAGCCAGATCCTGCCAGTAAGCGGAAAGTCTCATGATCACCAATGCATTTTTGATGGTTTCCAGCAGGGTAACTCCTATAATTGCCCCTATAACGCTGCCTCGACCTCCCATGATAGAACATCCACCAATAATTACCCCTGCTGGTATGGTTAATTCTTTCCCGTCTCCTGCGCTTGCCAAAGCCGAGCCTACTCGAGATGCTGACAAAACGCCGGACAGACCGCAAAACACGGCGAGCATGACATAGAGACTGATTCTGTGGGCACCGGTCTTGATACCTGCCAGCCTGGATGCCTCGTCATTGCCTCCTAAAGCCATAATCGATCTGCCATATCGGGTACTGGACAGGACAACATGAAAACATACGCAGACAATTATAGCAACTAGAATAATAATGGGGATTCCGCCTATACTGCCGCGTCCCAGCTGTCCAAAGCCATCCCCCAAGGGATAAAAAGGATTGCCTTTTGTCGTAACGTATACACACCCCTTGATCACATACTGCATACCTAATGTTGCTATTACAGAATTAATACCTGCTTTTACAACCAAAAGCCCGCTCATAAGTCCAAAGAAAGCGCAGGTCACCAGAGAAATGAGGATAGCAATCGGCCAAGGCAGGCCTGCAACGATACAGCCCCCCGCAACCATACCACCTAAAGTTATCATAGCTCCGCAAGATAGATCCAGATTGCCGCTGATAATCATGAAAGACATAGCGCCTGAGGCTACGATAGAAAATGAGATGCTCTTTAGCAAGTCAACCAGATTCGCCGAACTCAGAAAATTTGAGCTAATACACTCTGCAACCACACACAATGCAAGCAAAATCAAAAAAATAGTAAACTCTTGTTTTTTTACCAGCCTTTTCATCTTCCCCATAAAATCCCCTTTCTCCATTCTCAGGTGCATAAGCAGGCATTACTTATGCACCTGAGATAAGGCTTTATTCGAGTCCTACGCTTTTGGCATATTCATCTGCATTTTCTGCGTATACCGGGATCGCATCCGGAATAATCACTTCCTCAAAAGCATCCCCATTGGCCTGTGCATAACAATTCATCACTGCCTGATAACCCTGAGTATAATAGTCAAGGCCTACCCCCGCATCAATTCCGCCCTCTCTGATATAATCCAAAACCTGACGATCAATACTTAAGGCCACAGAATAATAAGAGTCCTGTACTCCTTTTTCCAGCAAAGTCTGTGCAATCCCCTTTGGAACTGTACCGTCTAGACCAACAAAGCAATTAATCTCCGGAAATCCATTGATTACCTGCCCTGTAACATCTGCCGCTGTAGCCGCATCCGCTGCCTCCTGTTCCGTCACCACTTCAATATTCGAATATTGTTCAGCAATGGTGTCCTTGAATCCCTCCATGCGATCAATAAAATTAGAACTCGTCAAGGACATGCCCTCGAAACAAACCTTTATGTCCGCACCCTCCGCCAGCTCTGCTACTTGGTCTGCCAAGGTTATTCCCAACTGGTAATTGTCTAAGCCAACATAGGCAAATCTTCCGGATTCTTCAGAATCTGTGTCTATCAGGCATACGGGAATTCCACCGGATACAGCTTTGGAGATGTTGGGTACAATCACATCAGATACAGCTGTAGTAATCAGCATATCATAGCCAGAGGCGATTGCCGAATCCATATCCTTGACCCATTGTTCCAGATCCAGAGAAGCCGGACCGACCATTTGCACACTGTATCCAACCTCCTTGCAAGCATCCTGCATGCCGGCAAATGCATTGTTCCAATTGGTATCTCCTGCCGTGATGGGACAGACAAAGGCAATTTCCATCCTTTCTCCAGTAGTCTCAGATCCCTGCCTGCTTCCGTTTTCTTTCACAGACGAGTCAGAAGATCCTCCACATGCTACAAATGACAAGGTAAGCACTCCAGTCAATACAAGGGTAACAAATCTTTTTTTCATGATGAAAACCTCCTCCTTTTTGATATTGGTATATTACCTTTTCCTTTTGGATATTTATACGTCTTTCTCTCTTTCTATTTATCTATTTTTTGTCATAATGACAAGGATATCTATTTTCTTCTTGCAATCATGCTGCAAAAAATATATAATTTCCTTAGTGTTTTTGTTATTTTTTATCATTTCTGCGCTATCAAAAACGATTGATTATGAGAGGATGCTGCTTATGATAGAATTAGAGTTTCCAAGCTATGGCAAGGATTTTTCTTACCAAATCGACTATGAAGCAGATCGAAGTCTCCAACTTCACAAAAGTCTGGAAATACTATATGTCTTATGTGGCAGTGTCGAGGTACAGATCAACAATAAAACTCTTATCCTGGAACCAGATGACCTGTTGATCATCAACAGCTATGAGGTTCACCAGGTATCCTATAAAGACCATTCCCATTCTCTTTCGCTGATTCTGGGAGAATCCATCCAAGGAAAAAAGCCAGTAGCCTTCCAGTGCTGTTCTAAAAATATTGCTTCTGCCTCTTCCTATGCAAAGATAAAGAATCATTTGGCAAATATGTTTCGCCTATATGTGAAGGACTGTGAAGCCTACCGCGAGGATATCTTCAGCGAGATGTATATTCTGCTTTCCTTCCTGCAGTCGGATTTTGGCACTGCAACATACCAAAGTCTTCCTCCTCAAAAGAATCTGGCACTCGTTGACCATGTTCTGAAATATATAAGCAGCCATTACAAGGAACGCATTAGCCTAAAGCAATTAAGCCAGCTTTTCTACGTCTCCGAGTCTTATCTTTCCAGAACTTTCCAACGCTATTTGAAAATGCCCTTTGTCCAATATCTACGGGAGATACGACTGTCAAATATATACACAGAGTTATGTGAAAACAGAGGGCAAAAAAATATCACCGATTTGGCTCTGGAATACGGTTTCTGCAGCACCACAGCCTTCATTACTGCTTTCAAGGAAAAATATGGGATAACTCCAGGCAAAATCAAAGCTCTGTGGCATGACACATCGCATACGATTTCACATTTGGAGGACAATAATCTGTTCAACAAGTTGATGTCTTATGCCAGTGATTATGCGGATGCAGTAAGAACAGACAAAAAAAAGATTCACATTCAAGCCTCCGTCCTCGAACAGGGACAGGAGCGAGGAAATGCTGCCTTTGAATTGATCAATGTTGGATGGGCACATGAACTTCTCTTGAAAGAAATCCAGGAACAGATTCATTTGTGCCAGAAAACATTAAACTTTCGCTACCTGCGCTGCCATGGCATTTTTGATGATAATATGCATGTGTATTCGGTGGACGACACCGGCCATAGCAAATATAACTTTTTTTACGTTGACCTGGTCTATGATTTTTTGCTAGAAGAAGGTTTGCTGCCTTATGTAGAATTCGGATATATCCCTTCTGCCATGTATCAAAAACAGGATAAGAGAATTTTTTGGAACCAATGTATTATTGCAATGCCGGATCAATTGGATGAATGGTGCAAACTTATCAACCAATTCTTAGGGCATTGCAAAGAGCGCTATGGGATAGAATGTTTGCGGAAATGGAAATTTTCCATTATCGGTGGCTTACATGTTTATCTGGGGCAATTTACATTTGAAGAGTACTTCGAATTGTATCAAAGAAGTTACGAGGTGATAAAATCATTTGATTCTGCTCTTGTGATCGGCGGACCGGGTATGCAATTGGAACTCGCTCATCAGGCTGATATCCCTCTCTTGCATCAATTTATAGAACAATTCAAATCCAAAC
>CAVLCU010000080.1:0-11406 GCA_963661545.1 Lachnospiraceae bacterium
GGATTGGTCAGGGAGGAGAAGAAGGTAGCCTTCTGGCTGTAGAGAGCCAGGCGGCGGTTAATCTCCTGGAATTCCTCCTGGGATTTTTCCTGATGACCGAAGGCTTGCACCACCTTCAGATTCCCCAGCAGTTCCTCGGTCAGGCCGGTTAATTCGCCTCGGGTCTCTGACTGATTCTTGAATAGGAGAAAAGTCTTTTTGGAGATAAATCCTGCCAGAAAGAAGGAAAGGGGACTTAGGACAATCACAACCAGGGCAATCCAGGGGTTAATGGACAGCATGAAAAGGATGGTTCCAAGGATGGTGGCAATGCCCGTGAATAGCTGGGTAAAGCCCATGAGGAGCCCATCGGAAAATTGTTCGATATCCGTAATCACCCGACTGATGAGATCACCAGAGGAATGAGCATCAATGTAAGACAAGGGCAGATTCTGCAGGTGATGAAAGGTCTTGGTGCGCAGATCCTGGACAATGTGGTAGGTGATCTTGTTGTTGATATGATTCATGAGCCATTGACCCACAGCAGTGGCTGCAATGGCCAGGGCAATTCTCTGGATGATGGTCAGGAGGGCGGAGAAATCCACCTTCCCCCGGCTGACGATCCGATCTACGGCCTGTCCGGTCAGAATAGGAATATACAAGGTGAGGACAACCGTCAAAATAGCCAGCAATAAGGAGAGAAAGACCATAAAACGGTAGGGCCGGATTTGCTTTAGAATCTTTCTCCAGACTTGACGCTTTTCTCGTGTCTCTTTCTTATGCATCTGCTTCTACCTCCTCCTGGGTCAGCTGTGATTGGCAGATCTCCTGGTAAACCTCACAGGTATGCAGCAAGTCCTTGTGGCTGCCGCAGCCAACCAGGCGGCCGTCATCCAGTACCAGGATACGATCGGCATTGCGAATCGTGCTGACACGCTGGGAGACAAGGAATAGGGTGCTGTCTTTGGTGCCCTCCCGGAGGGCTTTACGGAGTCTGGCATCTGTGGCAAAATCCAGGGCAGAAGCGCTGTCATCCAGAATCAGGATGGCAGGCTGACGTACTAAAGCCCGGGCAATGGTCAGACGTTGTTTTTGACCGCCGGAGAGGTTACGGCCTCCTTGCTCGATGGGAAGATCCAATCCCTTCTGCTTGCTGTCTACGAATTCTCTGGCCTGCGCCATATCCAGAGCCTGGTAGAGGTCTGCATCTGTGGCATCCTCCCGCCCCCAGAGCAGGTTGGAACGGAGACTTCCCCGGAAGAGGGCAGCCTTCTGGGGAACGATACCGATGTGGCTGCGGAGGGAATCACAATGGTAGAGCCGGATATCCTTTTGATTGATTTGAATGCTTCCCTGGCTGACGTCATAAAAGCGGGGAATCAGGTTCACCAGGGTGGATTTGCCAGACCCGGTTCCCCCTATGATTCCTATGGTCTCTCCGGCTTCCGCCGTAAAGGAAATATCACAAAGAGCCGCTTCCGGGGCCCCGGCATAGGTGAAGGACACATGGTCAAAGACAATCTGGGCCCCCTTACCTGGAGTGAGAGATGCGCTGCCCTCCTCTATACTGGTGGAAATCCGGAAAATGGATTCTACCCGCTTGAGACTGGCGGCGGACTTGGACAGGAGAATCATGAGATTAGCCAGCTTAATCAGCTCCACCAGAATCTGTGACATGTAGTTGATCAAGGCGATGACCTGCCCCTGGGACAGACGCCCCAGATAGACCTGCTTTCCCCCCAGCCACAGGATTCCGGCAATCCCCAGATTAATTACCACATAGGTTAAGGGATTCATCAGGGCAGATATCTTCCCTACAAAGATCTGCTTCTTATACAGACTGGCATTCTCTCGGTCAAATTCCTGCATTTCCTCTTTTTGGCGATGGAAGGCTCGGACAATACGAACCCCATTCAGGTTCTCTCTGGTCTTCAAAAGAACCTGGTCCAGCTGCTTTTGTACCTTCTGATAGAGAGGCATGCTGGTAAGAAGAATGGCGAAGACGATCAGAAAGAGGATAGGAATAGCCACAGCAAATACCAGGGCGGTCTTAAGGTCTACGGTAAAGGCCATGACCATGGCGCCCAGCACCACAAAGGGGGAACGGAGGAAGAGGCGGAGAAACATGTTGACTCCGTTCTGAACCTGATTGATGTCGCTGGTCATGCGGGTAATCAAGGTGGAGGTGCCGATGGTGTCAATCTCCCGATAAGAGAGACTGCCAATGTGGGCAAAGAGGTCATTGCGCAAGGAGGTACCGGCATGGACGGCGGCCTTGGCAGCAAAATACTGGGCAGTGACGGAACTGGCAAAGCCAATGATGCCCAGCAAAATCATCAGCAGTCCCATTTTCACAATGTAGGCGGAATCTCCCTGGGCTGCGCCCACATCGATCATGCGAGCTACCACCAGGGGAATCGCCAATTCAAAGCTGGCTTCCAGCATCTTGAACAGGGGAGCCAAAATGCTTTCTTTTCGAGTCTCTTTCATGTATCCTAACAAACGTTTCATAGTGAACCTCCAGGTCTGCTCAGGCAGCTGCCAAGGGGAAGGAAAGACAGCGGCTGGGTACTACAATAGGAAAGCTTGCTTATACCTGCACCAGTATAGCACAAGAAGTTCTCAGGTTCAAGCAGGCAGAAAGCGCCTTGCGGGGGCATTTTATCTGTGCTATACTAGTACAGCGTTTCAAGATAGGAGTATTCTTTGGTGATCGAGGAAACGATGGACTGGTGCGGGTGCAGGAGGATGGAATATGCTGCAGAAGAGAGAACCTGCTCAGCAGGAGGATGGAAGATGATACACAGAGAGAATCTGCTGGGAAGGATGCAGGAACAATATAAGGACTTTAGCAAGGGCCAGAAGCGACTGGCGGATTATATCACCAACCATTATGACCAGGCGGTTTTCATGACTGCTGCCAAGCTAGGTAAGGAAGTGGGAGTTAGCGAATCCACAGCAGTCCGCTTTGCTGTTCAGCTGGGATATGAGGGCTTTCCGGAATTTCACCGGGCTTTGGAGGAACTGGTGATGAACCGCTTGAATTCCCTGCAGCGTATGGGAGCTACCTATGCCAAGGTTCCCCAGGCCAAGATTCTGGACACGGTTTTGCAGGCAGATATGGATAAGATCCGCATGACCTTGGAAACAACAGACCGAGAGGCTTTCAAGCAAGCGGTGGAGACTATTCTGGGGGCAGATACCATCTATGTCACCGGGATCCGAGGTTGTGCCCCTCTGGCCAGCTTTCTGGGTTTTTACCTGAATCAGATTATGGATCATGTGGTCCTCGTTACCACCAACAGCGCCAGTGAATTATTCGAGCAGATGATACGCTTGAAGGAGAAGGATGTGGTCATCGGCATCAGCTTTCCCCGTTATTCCATGCGTACCCTCAAGGCTATGGAATTTGCCAATCATAGGAAGGCCAAGGTAATCACGATTACAGACAGTATCCATTCTCCCATGACCCTCTACTCTTCCTGCAATTTGACAGCGAAGAGTGATATGGCTTCTATTGTGGATTCCCTGGTGGCTCCCATGAGCATTATCAATGCCCTGATTGTGGCCCTTTGCATGAGACGGCAGAAGGAGGTCGTGCATACTTTGGAGACCTTGGAGAAGATCTGGGATGAATATCAGGTCTACAGCGGTGATGAGATGAATTATCTGAATGAAGGGTGGAAGGTCCGCAGCCCCCAGGGGGAGGATTCCGATGACTAAGATTCTGATCGTAGGAGGCGGTGCGGCGGGCATGGCAGCGGCCATCTTTGCGGCGGAGCAAGGATGCAAGGTTCACCTGTTTGAACAGAATGAAAAGCTGGGAAAGAAGCTTTTTATCACCGGCAAGGGTCGCTGCAATTTTACCAATGCCTGTGAGATGGAAGATTTATTTGCCAACATAGTCAGCAATCCCAAATTTCTCTATAGCGCCTTCTATGGATTTTCTAATCAGGCAGCTATTGCTTTTTTTGAAGGTCTGGGGGTTCCCACCAAGGTGGAGCGGGGGGGCAGGGTATTTCCTCTGTCAGACCATTCCTCGGATATTCTTCGTGCCATGGAGGCCAGGATGCGGCAGCTGGATGTCAAGATTCACTTGAAGAGCCGGGTAGAGGAACTGGTGATGAAGGAGGACCGCATCCGGGGCTGCCGGCTGGCCAATGGCGCCCTGGTGGAGGGGGATTGCCTCATGGTGGCCACCGGAGGTCTCTCTTATCCGGCTACCGGTTCTACCGGCGATGGATATCGCTTTGCCAGGCAGGCCGGACACCAGATCGGCTCCCTGCGGCCGGCTCTGGTCCCTTTTACGGTCAGGGAAGCTTATGTTCGACAGATGCAGGGACTTGCTTTGAAAAATGTCACACTTTCCCTTTGGGAGGGGAAGAAGAAACGGTTTGAAGGTTTTGGAGAGCTGCTTTTTACCCATTTTGGAATCAGCGGTCCTTTGGCCTTGTCTGCCAGCTCTTATGTGGGACGCTACCTGGAGAAGGGAGAGCTGGAGGGACGGTTGGATCTCAAACCGGCCTTGACGGAGGACCAGGTGGATGGCCGTCTCTTAAGAGAATTCACCCATGCTGCCAACAAGTCCTTTCACAATATCCTGCCTTCTCTTTTTCCGGCCAAATTAGTGCCGGTTATGGTGAAATTGGGAGGGATTGAGGGGGATAGACCTGCCCATGCCATTACCAGGGAGGAGAGAAGAGACTTCGCCCGACTGACCAAGGCCTTTCCCTTTACCTTGACTGCCTTGCGGGGGTATTCCGAGGCCATCATCACCCAGGGGGGTGTTTCCCTCAGGGAAATCAATCCCTCCACCATGGAGTCCAAGTATAGGAAAAACCTATATTTTATCGGAGAAGTGCTGGATTTGGACGGGGTTACAGGTGGATTCAACCTGCAGATTGCCTGGTCCACTGCCCATGCGGCTGCCATGGCAGCTGCCGGAAAGGAGAAAGATGAGTTACCAGATTGCCATTGACGGACCGGCTGGAGCCGGCAAAAGTACCATTGCCAGGGAGGTGGCTGCCCGCCTTCATTATATTTATGTAGATACCGGAGCTATGTACCGGGCCATGGGCTTATATTTTGACGCTTGCGGCATTGATCTGGATTCGGAGGAAGCCATCAACCGGGCCTGTCAGAAAGCGGAGATTTCCCTTGGTCATGTGGAGGGCAGTCAACAGGTCTATCTCAATGGAGTGGACGTAACCAGGGAGGTGCGTACAGAAAAAGCGGGTATGCTAGCCTCCAAAACCAGCATTTATCCCGCTGTCAGAGCCAAGATGGTGGATTTGCAGCGACAGATGGCTCAGGTAGAGAATGTGGTGATGGACGGGCGGGACATTGGAACTGCAGTCCTTCCCCAGGCTCCCTTGAAGATTTTTCTTACCGCCAGTCCCAAAACCCGGGCCAGACGCCGCTATCTGGAGCTGCAGGCCAAGGGGGTGGAAGAATCTCTGGCGGATATCGAGGCGGATATTCGTCGGCGGGATGACCAGGATACCCAGAGAAAGGTTTCTCCCCTGCGGCAGGCAGAGGATGCCATCTATCTGGATACCTCGGATATGAGTGTGGAGGAAGTGGTAGAGACCATTCTATCCCTTTGCCCCCAGGAGCAGACAAAGGAGGAGGGATGGAAGTAAAAGTTGCCAAAAGCGCGGGCTTTTGCTTTGGCGTGCGCCGTGCGGTGGAAAAGGTTTACCAGGAGGCTAGAGTAAGCAAAGATCCGGTCTATACCTACGGTCCTATCATCCATAATGACCAGGTGGTGGGAGAACTGGAAGAGATGGGAGTTCGTGTCCTTCATTCCGAGGAGGAGTTAGAAGGGCTGAAGAGGGGAACGGTCATTATCCGTTCTCACGGAGTTTCCAGAAGAATCCAGGAGAAGATTCAGGAGCAAGGCCTGACCTGTTTGGATGCCACCTGCCCCTTTGTGAAGAAGATTCATAAGATTGTGGCGGAGGAGAGCGGCAAGGGGAGGAGGATCCTCATAGCCGGTGATGCCTCCCATCCGGAGGTGTCCGGTATCATGGGCTGGTCCGTCGGGCCGGTTTATGTGGTGGAAGGGCCGGAAGACGTGGAACATTTGCCCCTTTCGAAAGGGGAGAAAGCCGTTCTGGTAGCTCAGACGACATTTAATTATACCAAATTTGAAGAATTAGTTGAAATTTTTTCGAAAAAGGGTTATGATGTTACTGTTGTGAATACGGTCTGCAACGCGACTGAAGAGAGACAATCTGAAGCACGGCAGATTGCTGAACAGGTAGATGCTATGATTGTCATTGGTGGCAGACATAGTTCTAATACACAGAAGTTGTATGACATTTGCAAGAAAACGTGCAAGAATACTTACTTTATTGAGACACTCGTTGATTTGGATCTTAAGCCTTTTCAATCATTTCGTCGCGTAGGTATTACAGCAGGGGCATCTACCCCAAATAAAATAATTGAGGAGGTTCAAAAACATGTCAGAAATGAGTTTTGAACAAATGCTGGATGAATCATTGAAAACTATCAGGAACGGAGATATCGTCGAGGGTACAGTCATTGATGTCAAAGAAGATCAGATGATCCTGAACATCGGCTACAAGTCAGACGGTATCCTTACCCGGAATGAATATTCCAATGATTCTTCTCTTGACCTTACCACCGTGGCCCATGTTGGCGATAAGCTGGAAGTAAAGATCATGAAGATCAATGATGGCGAAGGCCAGGTTCTTTTAACATACAAGAGACTTGCGGCTGAAAAAGGCAATAAGAGACTGGAAGAAGCTTTCGAGAACCATGAAGTGCTCAAGGCAAAGGTAACCCAGGTACTCAGCGGCGGACTGAGCGTTGTCGTAGAGGACACCCGGGTATTTATTCCCGCCAGCCTGGTATCGGATCTCTATGAAAGAGATCTGGGCAAGTATGCCGATCAGGAGATCGAATTTGTGATCACAGAGTTCAATCCCAGGAAGAGAAGGATTATCGGTGACCGCAAGCAGATCATTCTTGCCGAGAAGGCTCGCCTTCAGGAGGAGCTCTTTGCCCGTATCCATCCGGGTGATGTGGTAGAGGGTGTAGTTAAGAATGTAACAGATTTTGGCGCCTTTATCGATTTGGGCGGTGCAGACGGACTGCTGCATATCTCTGAGATGTCCTGGGGTCGGGTGGAGAATCCCCGCAAGATCTTCAAGTCCGGTACTCCCATCCGTGTCCTGATCAAGGATATTAACGGCGAGAAGATTGCCTTGAGCCTGAAGTTCGAGGATGAGAATCCCTGGATTGACGCAGACCTGAAGTATGCTCCGGGTACGATTGTAGAAGGCAAGGTTGCCCGTATGACAGATTTTGGTGCATTTATTGAGTTGGAGCCCGGCGTAGATGCCCTTCTTCATGTTTCTCAGATCTCCAGGGAACATGTGGAAAAACCCTCCGACATTCTGTCTGTAGGCCAGATGGTTCGCGCCAAGGTGGTGGATTTCAACGGAGAAAGCAGGAAGATCTCCCTGAGTATGAAGGCCATTGAGCAGAATGATCCTGTAGAGGAATATGAGGAGGCCGAAGAGCTGGCTCCCGAGGAGTATTGATCACATCGATTAGGAAGATAGGAATGAGTAAGGTGACGGAAGACGGAAGGAATCTTCCGTCACTTTTTTTTGCCAGAAGGCCAAAGGAGGACCTCCAGGAGATCACAGAGGTAGGACTTGAGAAGCTCTTCCTTGTCCGGCCACCGATGGTTGGGAAGAAAATAAGCCTCTTTCTTTGGATAATCCGGGTAAAAATCCGGTTGAAAGCGAACCTTAGGCTGGTAGAAGAATTGCCCGGTCACTCTTTGACAGCATTCGGCCGGTTTGGCTTTCCTGCGGTATGCGGAGTCTACAAAGGCCCCGATACTTTTGTGCACCACCTGCTTCTCCAGGGGAAGATAGTAGTAGTCCTTGTAATTGGGGAAGAAATGCATCATACTTCCCTCTACCGCCTGCACGGTGAGACAAGCCTGCCGGCCTGCTGCCTCCAGGCCGCAGCTGCCCCGACGAACCTGGAGGGGATAGGGCAGGGGATCCTGCAGCTCCAGGGGAAGAATTAATTGTTCTTCCTGAAAGGAGGGGGGTACCGGCGTGAAAAGGCCCTTTTGCAGGGACTCATAGGCGGTGATTCCATAGAGGGGAAGCAAAGCACAGATATCATCCTGGTTGTGTCCCAGCAGGACCTGCAGCAGGTCCTGGGAATCCTTCTGCAGATAAGAATGGTAAGCGGCAATCAGCTCCTGTCCCCTGTGATGGTCCTGTCTGGGGATCCCCAGCTGAGCCTCTGCCTCCTGCAGCTTTAGAGAGGAAAGACCCAGCAGGGGGGACAGGGGGCGCAAGATCCGGTAGAGATCCAGACTCTCCAGGGCAGAGAAGGGATCTGCCAGCTGGTAGAAGCTATACTTGTGGGACAGGTAGGGGAGGTCAAAGCTTTGTCCGTTGTAGTGGATGATCTGCCGAAAGCCAGACAGGAAGGAGGAAAATTCCACCAGGAGTTCCTTTTCCTGGGAGGGCTTTTGCAGGAACCATTGGCGGAGAAGCCATTGGTGACCCTGCCGGTAAGCAGCACCTATGAGAGAGATGTGAGACCTTTGCCAGGATAGGCCGGTGGTTTCAATATCGAAGAAGAGGGAAGAATCTCCGGGAAGTGAACCTTGAACCTCAGTCAGTACAATTTCTTTTTGAATGAGCATTTCATAATTCTCCTTATTGTGCTATAATAGCATAGATTTTCAGGGATGAAAACCATTAGGACTGGATGGGCAGTCCAAATTATATTTTGTTAGGAGGGATAGGGATGGGAGTATTGACGTTTTTGGGCGGCATCCATCCGGATGATGGGAAAGCACTATCCAAGGACAGACCCATTGTACCTGTACAGGCGGGAGACAAGCTGTATTTTTCTCTGTCGCAGCATATTGGCGCCCCAGCCAAGCCCCTGGTACAGAAGGGAGATCGAGTCATAAGGGGCCAGAAGATCGCACAGGCTGGTGGCTTTGTCTCAGCACCGGTCTATGCCAGTGTCTCCGGCACAGTTCTGGGGATCAGCCCCATGCGGATGCCGGGAGGCAATCAGAATGATTGCATTGTCGTAGAGAATGACCGGCAGATGGAGGAAGTGGATTACCAGTCGGCGGATTGGAAGGGGCTGAATCGAGAGGAAATCCTGACCAGAATTCAGGAAGCCGGCATAGTGGGTATGGGAGGGGCAGGATTCCCTACGCATGTAAAGCTCTCTCCTAAGGAACCGGAGAAGATTGATACCATCCTGGTAAATGGAGCGGAATGTGAGCCTTATCTGACCAGCGACTATCGCAGGATGCTGGAGGAGCCGGAGAAGGTGGTAGAAGGGCTGCGGATCATCCTGCGCCTCTTTCCGGGTGCTAAGGGATATATCTGTATAGAGGATAATAAGAAGGACTGTGCAGACCTCCTGCAAAGGCATTGCAGTCAGGACAAGGACATTGACGTTCTCTTATTGAAGACTAAGTACCCGCAGGGGGCGGAGCGCATGCTGATTTATGCGGCGACGAAAAGGAAGATTAACTCTTCTATGCTGCCGGCAGACGTGGGCTGCATCGTCGATAATATTGATACGGTGGTAGGAATCTACAAGGCAGTGGCTTTAGGAGAGCCTTTGATGAACCGTATCATTACGGTCACCGGCAATGCCGTGAAAGAGCCTCAGAATTTCTATGCTCCCACCGGTATGCTCTTTTCGGAACTGGTGGAGGCGGCAGGAGGGCTGGTTCACCCGGCGGAGAAACTGATCATTGGCGGTCCTATGATGGGAAATGCCATTTTCGATCTGTCCATCCCCGTGATTAAGACCTCCTCTGCCCTGTTGGCTTTGACCAGGGATGAAGTCTCCGCCCTGGAGCCCACTGCCTGCATCAATTGCGGAAGGTGTGCAGAGGTTTGTCCCGGCCGTGTTCTGCCAGCCCGGCTTGCGGTATTTGCTGACCATGGGGAAGAAGACCGGTTTTTGCAATATCACGGGATGGAATGCTGTGAGTGCGGCTGCTGCAGCTTCGTCTGCCCGGCCAAGAGGCAGTTGACTCAGTCCATCAAATCCATGCGGAAGATCCTGCTGGCCAAGAAGAAAAAGAGCTGAGGGGAGGAAGAAAGAGTGGAAAAGCTATTACACGTATCGTCTTCGCCGCATATTCGTTCCAAGGCCAAGACCAGTCTTATTATGTATCTTGTCTTTCTGGCCCTTTTGCCAGCCGCCTGTTTTGGTATCTGGCTCAATGGGGCTTATGCCGGGGCTGTTTTGCTGGTGGCTCTTGTCACAGCAGTGGCTACGGAATATATCTATGAGAAGCTGATGCACCGCACCATTACCATTTCAGATGGCAGTGCAGCTGTCACAGGCCTCCTTTTGGGCATGAATTTGCCGGGCCAGGTACCCTTATGGATGCCTGTATTGGGAAGTGTTTTTGCGATTCTTGTGGTAAAGCAGCTCTTTGGCGGTCTGGGGCAGAATTTTATGAATCCCGCCCTGGCAGGCAGATGTTTCCTTATGATTTCCTTTGCAGCCCGTATGACGAATTTTTCGGTATCGGATACTACTATGACCAAGATCGTGGATACGGTATCCGGTGCGACCCCCCTGGCGGAATTGAAGGCTGGGGGAAGTGTGGATCTCCTGTCCCTCTTCCTGGGAACCACCAAGGGAACCATAGGAGAGACCTCAACCCTGGCCTTGCTCCTGGGGGGCGTCTTTTTGGCTTTCGTGGGTGTGATCCACTGGATCATCCCTCTGACCTACCTGGGCAGCTTTTCTGTCTTTGCCCTGCTTTTGGGCGGACATGGCTTTGATCTGACTTATCTGGCAGCGGAATTGTGCGGCGGCGGTCTGATGCTGGGCGCCTGGTTCATGGCTACGGATTATGTAACTCGCCCCATTACCCGAAAGGGTCAAGGGATCTATGGTATTTTGCTGGGTATTCTCACCGGCCTCTTCCGTATCTTCGGCGGTTCGGCAGAGGGTGTGTCCTATGCCATCATTTTCTGCAATCTGCTGGTACCCCTGTTGGAGAAGGCTACCTTGCCCGCAGGATTTGGTATAGAGAAGAAAGGGGGAAACAAACATGAATAAGATCATCAAAAATACCCTTTCTCTGACGATCATCACAGTGGTCCTGGGGATTGTTCTGGGACTGGTTTATAGTGTGACCGCGGATCCTATTGCCCGGCAGGAGCTTTTGAAGAAACAGAAGGCCTGTGAGGAGGTCTATCAGGAGGCGGATGCCTTCCGGGTCATTGATTTGGAGGCGGATGGGCTGACTGACCAGATAGAAGCAGCCCTGGCGGAGGCAGACCTGACAGAGGAGGAGATTGACGAGGCCTATCTGGCCCAGGACAGTTCCGGCAAGACCCTGGGCTGTGTGCTGACTGTTACCACAGGAGAAGG
>CAVLCU010000081.1:0-11400 GCA_963661545.1 Lachnospiraceae bacterium
CCTTCTTCTCTTCCCTCATAGGCACCGGTACCTCCTTCAAAAGGTGATATGCAGGAGATCTGCCCTTTGGTTCAGAGAAGCTCTCTTTCGGAACCGCTGCGGAAATCTCCCTGCTCTTGTGAATTGGATCAAGCATTGAGATTTCAATCAGTGATTCCTTCAGATGTGAAATAGAAAATCAGATACGCAGCTGCGTCGGAAAGAAATGTAATGCTCTTCTAGGTACATTCTATCATCTTCAAATCAGATGCGCAAGTAGTTTAAAAGAATTACACCATGGGTAAACGCCTGCGTTTTTTGACACATCCCCTCCCGCGGTCGCCATGGTGGCCGGGCGGGATTTATAAGGGCAATGCCACAAGAATGTCCGTGCCTCTATCGGAGCTTTCCTCCACCCGGACGCAGCCGCCGTGGAGGTTGGCAATCTCCCAGACCAGGGAAAGGCCCAGGCCTGCGCCGCCATACTCCCGGCTGCGGGAGTGGTCTACCCGGAAGAAGGGCTGAAAGATGCTGCGCTGATATTCCCCGGGGATTCCAAAGCCAGTGTCGGAAATACGAAGAAGAAGATTGCGGTCCGTCTGAGATACCAAGACCCGCACCAGGCCGCCGGGGCGGTTGTACTTGATGGCATTTTCCGTCAGATTAAAGAGCAGGCGGTAGATCAGGGGATCGCTGCCGGTCATGTACCCATCCCCCTCCTGCTCCAGCCGGATGCCGCTCTTCTCCGCCAGGGGGGCCAGATCGGTAAAGATCTCCTCAATCAGGGGAGCCAGCTGGATCCCATCCTTCCGGGCTACTTGCTGCAGATTGCTCATTTCCAGCAGGGTTTTGGTCATCTGGGTCAATCGTTCCGTCTGCTCCTTCAGCAAGGAGAGAAATTCTGCCGTCTCCGGCAGCACGTCAGGGTGTTCCGCGGAAAAGAGATCCAGCTGAGCCTGCATCAAGGCCAGGGGGGTACAAAGCTCGTGGGCGGCATTGCCGGTAAACTGCCTCTGGGCGTTAAAGGCATGGTTCAGACGTTCCAGCATCTGGTTGAAGGAATGGCTGAGCCGACGAAATTCCGGCAGCATGTCCTCATGGATTCTTATATCCCCCAGATTGTTCAGCTGGACCTTCTCCACCTGGGAGGCAAAGCTGTGCAGGGGTCTCAGGGCACGTCCGCTGATGAAATAGGCCAGCAGGCCGCCCAATAGGACCACTGCTCCGGTGATGAGCCAGTTGGTCATGCAGAATTTTTCCTGGGCCCCGTGGATGAGGATGGTGAGGTCATCCTGAACCCCTGCCGCAGCCGGATCAAAGAAGGCGGACTGGCCGTCGCCGGCGGTGGTCAGCAGGCTTTCCCCGATGGAATCCATATAGTGGATGCCCGAGGAGCAGATCAGCAGCTCCATGGCCAGGCAGGTGATGCCCATGAGGAGAAGGGTCATCCAGGTGATGCGCCATTGTAAGGAGAGCTTCCTCATGTCTCTTCACCTCCCATCAGATAGCCTTCGCCGATGCGGTTGCGGATGGGGTCGTAGCCCAGAGCCTTGCGCAGCTTCTTGCGCAGGGCCGAGAGATGAACCCGGATGGAATTGCTGAAGGGATCCACACTGTTATCCCAGACATGATCCATGAGCTCTTCCTGGCTCACCGGGCGCCCCTGGTGGGCCAGAAGATATTCCAGGAGCCCTGTTTCCTTGCGGGTCAGGGACAGGGTCTGCCCCTGGACGGCGGCTACCCGTGTGCGGGTATCAAAGTGGAGGCTGCCGCAGGTCAGTACCACATCCTGCTGGGTGAACTGCCGCAGGGTCAGACTGCGGATGCGAGCTTCCAGCTCTGCCAGATGAAAGGGCTTGGCCAGATAGTCATTGGCGCCGGCATCCAATCCCGCTACCTTGTCCTCCACCTCGCTGCGGGCCGACAGGATAAGAACCGGCGTTTCCCGATCCCTTTGCCGCAATGTCCGCAGCACCGTCATGCCATCCTTTCCCGGCAGATTCAGATCCAGCAGAACCAAATCATAACACTCCACCTCCAGCAGATCCAGAGCTTCCTCCCCGTCATAACAATAATCCACGCTGTAAGCCAGCCGCCGCAGACTGCGGACGATGGTCTCACACAGGGCTCGTTCGTCTTCTATTACCAAAAGGTGCATAAAAGTCCTCCCTTCTTACTTTTCTGCCTTTCCTCTTTTCGCAGCTGTGACAGCTGCAGAATCACCGGGAGCCCGGCTGCTTGTCGGGGCTTTCTTCGTATTATAGCAAAACAAGATAAAGTTGGAGTTAATATCTCCCTCTTAACGGAGATTTTAAGTCTTTTCCCTTATGATTGGGGCAGGAAAGAGCCATGCCACCGAAGGGGGCACCATCAAAGAGGAAAGGATGAGGAAAGATGAGTCATGAAAAAAAGGCGGCAGTCCAGCTGCTGTTGCTGCTGGCAGGGACTGTCCTGCTATGCTTTGGTCTTTGGCGCGGAGAGGGAGGGGCGGTGCTGAGCAAGGCGATCAAATTATGTCTGGAGTGTGTGGGTATTGGATAAGAGAGTATCCGCTTTTTCCCAGATTCTCTCCCGCTTCCGAGGCTGGATCCAGGCGGGAGCTGCCCTATTGACCAACCTGCATTTGCCCAACTTCCTCAAGGGCCGCATCCACCAGGGCGGGGTAAAAGTCCTCTGCGTGCCGGGACTGAATTGCTATTCCTGCCCGGCTGCCTCGGGAGCCTGCCCCATCGGAGCCTTTCAGGCAGTGGTGGGAGCCTCCCGCTTTCGCTTTTCCTATTATATCACAGGCTTCCTCATTTTGCTGGGAGTTCTGCTGGGTCGCTTCATCTGCGGCTTCCTGTGCCCCTTCGGCTGGTTTCAGGAACTGGTGCACAAGATTCCCACGAAAAAGCTCTCCACCAGGAAGCTGAAACCCCTGACTTACCTGAAATATGGCATTTTACTGGTCATGGTCTTCCTGCTGCCGGCCTGGATGGCCAGGGAGGCAGGGATAGGAGATCCCTTTTTCTGCAAATATCTCTGTCCCCAGGGTTTGCTGGAGGGAGCCATCCCCCTGTCCCTGGTCAATGCGGGTATCCGGGCAGCCCTGGGCGGTCTTTTTCGGTGGAAGCTGGGGATTCTGATCACTGTGATCCTCCTAAGTCTGGTCTTCTACCGCCCCTTTTGCAAATGGATTTGTCCCCTGGGCGCCTTCTATGCCCTGCTCAACAAGTTCTCTCTTTTTCAAATGAAGGTGGACAAGAGCAGGTGTATATCCTGCGGAAAATGCGCCAAGGCTTGCAAAATGGATGTAGATGTGACGAAAAAGCCCAATCATGCCGAGTGTATCCGCTGCGGCATGTGTGTCCGGGCCTGCCCTACCCAGGCTGTAAGCTTCCGCTATGGCTTGGGAGAAGGAAAACAAACAAGCAAATTCTCATGCTGCCCCAGGGCAGCCACAAAAACGGAGGACTCAAAATGAAAGCAAAGAAATGGATCACCATGTTGCTGGCGGCCCTGCTGCTGGTATCCCTGACGGCCTGCAAGGCGCAGGAGGGAAAGAAGCAAGGCGACGGGATGAGCAAGGACAGGCAGAGCAAGGAAATGACAGGCAAGGAAGTGGAAGATCAGGAAAGCAAGACCGGAATGGAGATGACCCTGGAGGAGGCAGTGGCCAGATTTAGCGAACTCAAGGACCAGGAGGGGGCCATCCTGTCGGAAAATACCCAGCTTTGGGACAAGGTCTACCTGGCCATGGACAAGAATAGTGCCTTGACCCTGATCGAAGACGGGAAGAACTACGGAGACTATCTGCTGGAAACCATGGAAACCATCAAAGACCAGTTTACCGAGGAAGAGTGGAAGCTCCTGCAAGGGGAGGCGGAGAAGATCCGCCAGATCGAAAGTGAGCTGACCCTGCTGGAGGAAAAATATCCAGAGGCGGCGCAAATGGCCATGGACAAGGCTATGGATCAGTCCCAGAGTATGTCTCCGGGACAGTCCCAGTCCTCGGATTCCATGAGTGTCTCTGCCGATGGAGGCAATATGCAGCAATTCCCTGCCTTTGCGGGCAAGGATCTGGAGGGCAATGAGGTCACAAGCCAGGAGCTTTTCTCCCAGAATGCCGTCACCGTAGTCAATCTCTGGTTTACCACCTGCGGCCCCTGTGTAGGAGAATTGGGGGAACTGGAGGCCCTGAACCAGGAGCTGATGAAAAAAGGCGGTTCCCTCATCGGCATCAATGCCTTTACCCTGGACGGGAATGAGACAGACATCACCGAAGCCAGGGAGATGCTGCAGCAGAAGGGGGCAACCTATCAGAATGTATATTTCGACTCCGACAGCCAGGCGGGGGAGTTGGTGGAGAACACCTATGCCTATCCCACCACCTATGTGGTAGACCGCCAGGGCAATCTCCTGGGAGAGCCTATCGTAGGAGCCATCACCAACCAAAGCCAGAGGGAAGCCCTGGACTCCCTCATTGACAAGGCTCTTGCCGCAGATAGGGGTTAAAAAGGTCCATACTCGAAAGGAGGGATGGGTAGGATGGGCAGAACAAAGTCATTGCTGCTTGCCACGGCTTTGCTGTTGAGCGCCTGTGCCGCCGGAGACAAGGAGTCCCAGGAAGAAGCAGGGAAGGAGAGGGAAGAGCAGGAAAGAAGCGAACAGATCCAGGCTTTGTCCGAGGATGAAAGGGTGTATACAGAAGAAAAGGAAAATGTCATATATCTGGCAGGGGGCTGCTTCTGGGGCATGGAGCAGTTCATGCAGTCCATCCCGGGTGTCCTGGATGTCCAGAGCGGGTATGCCAACGGCACCTGCCAGGAGGATGCCAATTATCAACAGGTCTGTACCGGGGATACCGGCTTTCGGGAAACGGTGCGGGTAGAGTACGACCCGGAGACGGTAAGCCTGGATGCCCTGCTGCTGGCCTACTTCTATGTCATCGACCCCACGGTAGAGAACCGTCAGGGAAACGATAGGGGAAGCCAATATCAGACCGGGATCTACTATACCAACGACAAGACCGGGGAAACAGTCCACCGGATCGCCCAGCTGGAGCAGGGTCGCCAGGAGAAGTTTTGCGTGGAGATTGGCCCACTTCGGAATTACTATCCCGCCGAGGACTACCATCAGGATTATCTGGAGAAAAATCCCAATGGCTATTGCCATATTCCCAGGGAGGAGATGGAACTCTTTTCCAGGCTGCGCATCGACCCGGGAGACTACCAAAAACCGACCAGGGAGGCCATCCGTGACAAGCTGACCCGGAACCAGTATGAGGTCACCCAGGAAAGCGGCACAGAGCCTGCCTTTACCGGGGAATTTTGGGATCAATTTGAGAAGGGCATCTATGTGGACCTTGTCACAGGGGAACCCCTCTTTTCCTCCACAGACAAGTTCGAGAGCGGCTGCGGCTGGCCTGCCTTTACCAAGCCCATCGAAGACCCGGTTTTGGTAGAGCGGGAGGATTTCAGTCATGGCATGCGCCGCAGGGAGGTCAGAAGCCGGGCCGGCGATTCTCACCTGGGACACGTGTTCACAGGGGACCCGGAATCCCCCAACGGGGTGCGCTATTGCATCAACAGCGCAGCCCTGCGCTTCGTACCCTATGAAAAGATGGAAGCAGAGGGGTATGGATATCTCCTCTATCTGTTTGAAGAGTAACCAAGCTCCCATGGCGGCTGACGCTGCCTCCACCACACAGGAAAGCCAACCAGAAAAGCTCCCCCGGGAGCCCCCTGGTTGGCCTTTTTTTTAAAAGTGATTATCCCCCGTGGTGTGAGTACCGTTAGATAGCAATTCTGCGCCTGTTAAAAGGCTTTCGTGGCATAACGGGATCCCCTACTGTTTGTGTAAACCACCAAAAATAAGTACGAAAAAATAGAAACATTGTACAATTTTTAGCAAATAAAAAAATAAAGCTTGCATTTATGAATAAAAGATGCTAGCATATAACTATACATGAAACGTATCATGGCATGATTGATGAAGGAGGAAAAATGAACAACATTAAAGAAATGCTGGAACAGTCGACGTTGCCCAAATTACCGAAGAAAAAAGATTACAGAATTGGGATTGTTGGTGCAGGATTTATCGTGCGAAATTGTCATCTTGTGGCTTATCAGAAGGTCGGATTCAATCCAGTGGCAATTTTTTCCAGAGATATGGAAAAATGTAAGGAGGTTGCGGAGCTATATCAGTTGGAAAAAACGTATACAGATTGGCACGAGTTGGTAGATGATGAATCAATTGAAATAATTGATATTGCACTTCCACCACATGTTCAACCAGAAGTGGTCGAATACGCTTGTACTAAGAAGCATATTAAGGGAATTTTGTGCCAGAAGCCCATCGCTATGTCTACAGAGGATGCCAAGCATATTGTTGAGCTTGGAGAGAAAGCAGGCATTCCAATTGCCGTGAATGCCAATATGCGTTATGACCAGTCGATGCGCGCGATGAAGAAAATTTTAGATGAAAAGCTTATTGGGGAGCCTGTTATCGCAACCATAGACATGAGAGCTATTCCTGACTGGCAGACTTTTTTGGAAAAATACCATAAACTTGAAATATATGCGATGGCTGTGCATCATATTGATGCCTTCAGATATTTGTTTGGTGATCCAGAAAAAGTAACCTGCGTATGCAGGACGGATCCTCGCACTAAATATAAGCACATAGATGGTATCACGCAATACACACTTCAATATGCGAATGGCTTAATCGCGACATCACTGGATGATGTGTGGGCGTGGCCAGAAGAACCATGTGAGAAACATAATTATATCAACTGGCGTGTGGAAGGAACAGATGGTTTTGCTGAAGGTGATATTGGGTGGCATAAGCGAGAACCTGAGTTTTGCGGAAGTACCCTAAGGCTAGCAAGCAAACAAATTCCCAACCAATGGGTTGAACCCAAGTGGACTACACAGTGGTTTCCAGATGCTTTTGTGGGAACAATGGCTAATTTGTTGGTAGCCATAGAAGAACAATCAGAGCCGGAAATTAGTGCAAAAAAATATTTGGGCACGATGGCGTGTGTAGATGCGATTTACAAATCTATAGCAGAAGAGAGAACAGTTAAACTTTCAGAAGTGTGAAACAAGGAGGGTTCTTTATGATTTCAGTAGGTATTTTTACAGGATATTATCCGTACACTCTTTCGGAGATTATTGAGCGTGCAAAAGGACATGGGATGAGTTGTGTACAGCTTGATCCGGATCAAATTAGAGATGTAGACCTTTCGAGAGGGAAAGTTACAGCTGAGAAGGCACATATGGTAAGGGATGCATTTAGAGATGCTAATCTTCCGATAGTTGCTATTTCTGCCTATACGAATCTTCTGGCAAAAGATTCTGTGAAACGTCAGGAGAACATTGCATGGGTTAAAGAACTGCTTATGCATGCTAGGGATTTTGGCACTCCTTATGTTGTCAGTGAGACGGGTACTGCAAACGATGATGATTGGTTATATGATCCATGGAATAGTACAGAGGAAGCATATCAGGCGTTTAAGGAAATAGCCATTGAACTTGCCGAATTTGCGTGGAAGAATGATGCTGTTTTTCTGGTGGAAAACTACGTAAATAACACGATTGGATCGGTTGCTCAAACTGCTAGATTACTGCGAGAGGTGAATCACCCTGGATTGGGTCTCATGCTCGACCCAACAAATTACTATGATGATAGTAATATTGATGATGTTGATTCAACCCTGAACAGTATTTTTGATGTACTAGAACCCTATATTAGAGTAGCTCACGCAAAGGATTGCAAGAGAGCGGAGGATACAGGTACGAAATTTGGTGGTGGCGGTGCAGAGCACAATAGTTTTCGTGGAGCTGGGGCTGTCGAGCTTCCAGGAGCCGGTCTCGGAAAGTTGAATTATGAGTTGTATTTGTCTCGCCTGAGAAAGAGCTATCCTAACATTCCTTTGATTATCGAACACATTGATGAATCCGACATTCCACGTGCAAAGAAATATGTGGATGATATTTTGAAAAAGGTTGGAGCATAAAGGAGGGTAGAGTGACCGGAAAAGAGAAACTAAAATTGGCTGCAAAGCACGAGGAAGGACCTTTGTTGTTTGATATTGGCGGTATGCCCACGACAGGTATGCATTGCGTTGTCATGGAGAAAGTAAGAGAGTTCTATGGTCTGGAAAAACGACCGATTAAGATTCTTGAACCAACACAAATGTTAGGAGTTGTGGAGGAAGATTTAAAAGAGGTAATGGGTGTTCAGACAACGCCACTGTGGAGTGCAGGGTGTATGTTTGGGTTTCGTGTCGAGGATAAATATAAAGAATGGCGTACTCCTTGGGGACAAGATGTCCTTGTCCCGGAGGAGTTTGAGGTCACCACAGATGAAAAGGGAGATACGTTAATATATTCTTGTGGGGACCGGAACTACGCTCCAGCTGGACGCATGCCGAAATCGGGAATGTTTTTCGATAATATTGATCGTGCACCAGCATACGACGAGGAACATTATGACATCCGCGATAACCTGGAGGAATTTGGTGAGGTTTCGGAAGTAGATCTTGAGTGGCTAAAGAGACAGGTTTTGACGATAGGAGATACGAATGATGTTGTGATGGGCAATCTAGGCGGAACTGCCTTTGGAGATCCGGCATTAGTTCCAGGACCAATGCTTAGAGAACCTAAGGGTATACGCCTCTTGACGGATTGGTATATGGCAACGGTAGCAGATCAAGAGACGCTTATGGAAATTTTCGATAAGCAGTCAGATATTGCATTGAAAAATTTACAGAAAATGCATGAAGTGTTAAAAGATATCTTGGATGTCACCTATATCTGTGGTACTGATTTTGGAAGCCAGAGAGCACCCTTTTATAGCACTGCAACGTTTGATGAGATCTATGCACCTTTTTATAAAAAAGTTGATGATTGGATACACATGCATACACACTGGTTGACTTTCAAACATACATGTGGAAGTGTTGAGCCTTTTATTGGAAAAATGGCTGACGTTGGTTTGGATTGCATTAATCCGGTACAATGGACAGCAGAAAACATGGATCGACGTATGATTAAAGATAGATATGGTGCAAGAGTTATATTTTGGGGTGGCGGCATCGATACACAACATATGCTTCCAGAAGGGACTCCCGAGGAAGTATATAAGCAGGCTATAGAGTGTTGCGAAATTTTCGGCAAAAATGGGGGTTATGTGTTCAATACAATCCACAATATTGTCCCAGGAGTGTCAGCGGAAAATGTAGATGCATTGGTACGGGCAGTGCGTGATTATAACAAACGCTATGAATAGAATAATAGGGCTATAAGGAAGGAGAAGGAAATGAAAAGAATAATGAGTTTGGCGGTGCTTGGTGCAATGGCTTTATCAATGGTTGCATGCGGTTCTGGGGGTAAGGAAGAAGATGCTTCTTCTGAGAGTGTAAGTTCATCTTCACCAATAGTAGATGCAAGCAGTCAATCTGTCGAGGACGATTCTGCAGAAATAGACTATAATCAGTATACGATAGGTATTGTTCAGCCCGGGCCTGAGGATTATTATCAGAGCCTAACAGATCGTGTGGTTGCGGCTGCGGAGCATGTTGGCTTTAAAACCACCACATTATTATCAGAATATGATCAAAGTACAGAGCTATCTAACGTTGAAGATTTGATTACATTAGATGTAGATGCTATTGTGACGCAGCCCTTGACGAGCGCTTCAGCACAGACGATTTGCCAGATGTGTAATGAGGCAGATGTGCCGATTTTTATCGTAAATGCTACGGTGGATGAGGGTGCCGGTGTGCCGACAGCTATTGTAGGAACCAGTTTTTATGACATGGGAGTTCTAGATGGAGAATGGCTGATAACAAACATGGCGAAGGTGTCTGGAGACAAGGCAAAGGTTATTGAGATTCAGGGTGTCTTGGGTCAGGGGGTTGCTGACGAGATCACCAGAGGATTTGCCGCTTCCATCGAAAATGAAGATAACATTGAAATTGTATATCAAACAGACTGTCAGTGGGATCGGGCAACTGCTATTGCTGCCATCGAGGATCAGATTACGGCCGGAACAGATTTTAATGTTGTGTTTGTTCATAATGAAGACATGACTCGTGGAGTTGTAGATACACTTGCAGAAAAGGGTCTTACGGATTCCGTACTTGTGATTACTCAAAATGGATCAGATACGGGCTTCGGTATGTTGGAAGAAGGGCTGATTGAGGCTACAGTTTCAAATTCTCCTGCGTTAGTTGCTGGAGAGACTATTATTGCTATTATGAAAAATATTTCTGGTAATCTTGAACCAGGCGGAGAGATTATGGCGGATGTATTTACAATTACCCAAGATAATTACACAAACCCTGACACCATTACATGGGATGCATCTTGGGGAATCGCACTTGTAGATGATTATATGGCGAGCCTTTCTTAAAAGAAAACGATGGTAGGCGGAAGGCGGGATATGCTTCGGCTTATCCCGCCTTTTAAAATAGGAGAAACAGTAATGGAACATACTCAAGCGTTAATACATGTGCAAGATTGTTGCAAAAGCTTTAATGGCATCACGGTTTTTGATCAAGTCTGTTTCGATCTGTATGCAGGCGAAATTCATTGCCTATGTGGGGAAAATGGCGCAGGTAAATCCACCTTCATAAAAATACTATCAGGAGCCTATGTGCCAGATGATGGAGAAGTTTATATATGTGGAACCAGAATAACCAATTTTGAACCTAGAATATCCAGACAGCTTGGAATTCAGACTATTTACCAGAATCAGTTTTTAATGCCAAATCTATCTGTTGCGGAAAACATCTTTATGGGAGATTATGATTCAAAAGGACTGTTTGTCGATAGAAAACAGATGATAAAAGATGCAAAAAAGTATCTGGATATTCTTGAACTGAAAATGAATCCTGCGATGTTGGTTTCCAAGCTTGATGTTGCAGAGCGGCAAACAGTTCAAATTGCAAAGGCAATTGCCCATGATACAAAGATATTGATTTTAGATGAACCTACTGCTTCCTATGGAAAAAAAGAACAGGAAAATTTGATGGGGATAGTGCGAAGATTGGCGAAACAAGGAGGTTTGGGCATTATCTATATTTCACATCATTTAGATGAGGTGTTTTCACTGGCTGATACAGTCACTGTTTTACGAGATGGACGGCGGATTTCTTGCTATAAGAAGGCAGACATTGATAAAGCTCAAATAATTCGTGATATGGTGGGTCGTGACACATCTATGTTTTACTCGCGGGAAAAAACACAAAAGAAAGAAGGTCTTTTGAAGATCCAGGATATCTCTAAGGCGAATTATCTAAAAAAAACATCATTTGAGGTTCAGCGTGGAGAAATCGTCGGGTTTGGGGGAATGGTTGGTTCGGGCAGAACAGAACTAATGTCATTGCTGTTTGGAGCTATAAAACCGGATACGGGTTCCATGCTTAAAGAA
>CAVLCU010000082.1:0-11392 GCA_963661545.1 Lachnospiraceae bacterium
CCTCAAGAGAGCTGGTGGGCAGCTAAGGGATGCAAGGCATCCCCTGGCATCACAGATACCTAAGAGTAATTTACACACAAATTAGGACTTGACTGTAAGGGAGTCTGCTTGATGAGCGATATATGCGGAATCTGAGGATTGTGTACCGATAAAAGTTCAAAAATTGAACAAATCGTGTCATCCAATCCTAAAGGTTGCTGCGCAATCCTCAAATTTGACACCCAAACCAAATAATGATTTTTTATCCAATGTAAAACCTCCCTTGTGTTCATGTCCCTGGCAGCTCACATCCCAAGTATGGTGACCTCCATGCCCTTGCGGCGAAATCCTGCTGCAATCTCCTCCAAATAGTCCTGACTGGGAGCCTCAAAGGTATGATAGGTCTGAAAAAGGCTCTGATTTTTCGAGATACCCAGTCTATGATAAGGCAAAAGATGTACCTTACTGATCCCGCACTGGCAGAAGAAATTGCCCGCTTGTTCCATCCATACAGGAGTATCATTGATGCCGCTGACCAGGGGCATTCGGATGATCAGTTTCTCTCTTGTCTCGACCTCCTTCGCTAATTTTTTCAGATTGGACAGAATCCTTTGGTTGGAAACACCGGTCAGTTCTCTATGCCGGGTATCATCCATGCATTTCATATCATACAGGATCCAATCTGCTTTCCCTGCAAGGATTGCCAGCTTGTCCCAGGGACAATATCCCGATGTATCCAGGGCAAGGTTCAACTGTTCTGTCCTGCATAGATCCATCAGGTGAATCAGGAATTCATAATGGGTCGTACATTCTCCTCCGCTGAATGTAACGCCTCCGCCCGTCTTTTCATAATATCCCCGATCCCTGGTTAGGATATCCATAATTTCTTCTTCCGTCATCAAGGCAGCTGCCTGGCGCAGGGCTCCCGTGCTGCATTGTTTCACGCAGCTAAAGCAATGCTTACATTTATTTTCATCGTAGTGAAACACTCCCTTCTGCCAGGAAATCGCCTCTTGGGGGCACGCCTGGATACATGCCCCGCAAGCGATACACCGACTTGCCGTATACATCAATTGATTCTCCTTGCGAATCAATTCCGGATTGTGACACCATTGGCAAGCCAGAGGGCATCCCTTGAAAAATACGGTGGTTCGAATCCCCGACCCATCTCCAATGGAAAATCTCTGTATTCCTCCCATGAGCACCTGCACCGCGTCCACCTCTTCCTCTCCTGCTTATCGAGACTGCTTCACTGCCCGGTCAACTGGATCGAGCGCCCGATGATGGAATCCTGAACGGTACGGTCCAACTCCGTAAAGTAGGCAAGATAGCCTGACACCCGCACCACCAGGTCGCGGTAATTCTCCGGATCCCGCTGGGCCGCCCGGAGAACTTCATTGTCCACCACATTGGCCTGGATGTGATATCCACCATTTTCACAGAAATTCGTGAAAATTCCTGCAATGATCTTGCGGCCCTCTTCTCCCTTTACTGCATGGGTATCGAAGCGAATGTTATATAGAGTACCTCCGTAATTGCTGGCCTGGGCCATCTGCATCACCGAATTGGCTGCAGCTGTGGGTCCCTTGCAGTCCCGGCCATTCATGGGAGAACCATTATCTGAGAAAAAGGTAAAGGCCCTCCTCCCGTCCGGTGTTGCTCCCACCAGACTGCCCAAGGCTACATTATGGGTCTGAGACATGTTTCCACAGGAATACCATCCTCCTCTGTGATCCGGTATTTTCTGAGCATGCTCACAGCCTTTTCGCTCTATCTCGGAAATTCTCCGGTCAACGCTGGCAATGTCATTGCCAAATTTTGGTGCTTTATGGATCAGATACTGACGAAGGTCCTCCTGCCCCTGAAAATCCCTGTCGCAGGCCTGAATCAAGTCCTGCAGGGACAGTTTTTTCTCTTGAAAGACTGCATAATCAATCGCAGCCAGGGAATCCGCCAGGGTAGCGCAGCCAGCTAAAAAGAAGTTAATGAACTTGAATCGGCTTCCGCCTTCCTGTATGGTTTTCCCTTCCCAAATGCAGTCATCCACAAAGACCGAGCTGTAGATACAGGGCAAATACTGAGCCTGTACGGACATGGTTGCATTCATAGCAGCTGTATGGAGATCTATGAAATGAAACATCTGCTTTTCAAAGGCCTCCGTCAGGTCTTCCATATTCTGAAATGTCTGGGGTTCCCCTGTCTCAAGACCAACCCTGAGACCAGTCACCGGATCTGTGCCATTATGGAGGGTAACCTCCAGGATCTTTGGCATACTCATATAGCCGCCCACGGGACTTCCATCGGACCGGCCGCATCCGGGATGGGGCTCGATACAACCTAAGATACACCAGTCATGGGCTTCCTCTTCATTAGCCCCCTTTTTGCGGACAATGGTCATGGCAAGATCATCACTGAAGAAGGCTGGATTCCCGGTACCCGCCTGCACCAGCTTCATGGCCTTGTCTATCACCCTTGGCGATGTTTTCGGGCTGTAGCGAACAGCCAAGGGGGGATTCGACAATCGCATCTCGTAGCCCGCATCCAAAATAATCTCCGAAAGCTCATTGGATACCTCATTCCCCTGAACATCCGTACCACAGATGCTCATTACCTGCCAGGTAGGCAATCCCGAATTGGCCTTTACATAGTAGTTGTCTCCAATATAGAACAGGGTGTCGATCTTCAACATCAGCTGCTCGATCAGCTCCGTGGCCTGGTCTCTGGTTATTCGACCTGTCTCCAGATCCCTCTGATACAGGGGATAAAAATAGAGGTCAAAGCGATGAGACTGGGTAGAATGGGAGTTACATTCAATATGCATAATTACGTGAAGCATCCACTGATACTGGATCACCTCCCGGAAGGTCTCTGGGGGAAATTCCGGCACCTTTCTGCAGATCCTGGCCATCTCCAGCAATTCTGCTCTGCGAACAGGATCCTCCGCCTCTTCCGCCTGTTTCTCCGCCTCCTGGGCATTGCGGTGGGCATATCGGATGGCGGCCTCCAAAGTAATCATAACCGCCCGCCAATACAGAACCTTGCGTTCTTTTTCAATCGTCATGGGTTCCTGATAAGCTTTCTCAATCAGATGCTGGCATTCCTCAATATGCCAGCGCAGACCATGCTGCAGCATGCGCTTATAATCCATGCATATGGCAGCAGAAGCAAGTCCACGGCCACCGGACTTGAAGACACCCGCTTTCTCTGCCTCCAGAATCTGTCTGGGCATGGTTTCATCCATCACATCCTCTGTGGATTTGCCATCCCAGTAATCCAGACATTCCTCTGCGATCTTGATTTCTTCTTCTGTCAGGCTCAAGGGATCGGTTGGTCTGGTAGGCATGGTCGGAATCTGTTCTTTCAGCCACATCCGACTGGAATTATATTCCGGAAAAATGAGACCCGCACGGATTTTTTCTGAAGCAGAGCCCAGAAGAAGCTCTCCCTCCCGAAGGACGATCTTCTTACGGTCAAGAACATATGCCAGCACATGAGCCCGAAAAATCCAAATGGGTTCTCCTGCATATTTTTTATAGGCTTCCGTTGCAAGAAGCAGCCGTTCTATACTAATCGCAGCCTTTTCCGCCCGCTGCATTTTCTTTAATTGTTCAATCCGACCAGTCATAACCTTCTCCTTTACAGGGGCAGTTTGCGTCCGATCCCCATAGCCATGGCTTTGTCATAGATGGCACGTCCCATCACCACATCGCATACACTGATGCCAATATTGGAGCATACGATCAACTCATCCTTGCTGACCCGCCCCTCTGCCAGTCCTGCCAGAATCTCCCCTGTTTGGGCAGCAATCCTGGGCAGACCATCAGGGAAATATCCCATACCGGCAAATAATTCATGTTCCTCTACGGAATCCACGAAATATTTGTCCGCTTCTAATGCAATTTCCGGTGCCCAGAAGGTATTCAAATCACAGGGAAGTATGGTCTGTCCCCTGGAAACCCATTCCTTTTTCGCCAGGCTCATGGGTTCCCTTACAATAAAGGTGGCCGAACTCAACACCTCGCAATTCTTACAAACCTCCTCAATGGAAGCTGCCTTGACGATTGGCACAGTTACCTCATCTGCAACAGCAGCCACCAGGCGATCCATAGCCTCCGGGAACTTGTCATAAATATAGATAGCTTCCAGCTTCTTCAAGGTCTTCACAATATAGCGAACGTGGTTGATACCCTGTACCCCACAGCCAAACATACCAAAGGTCTTTGCCTCCGGATGAAGTGCCTGGGCTGCAAGTGCAGTAACCGCTGGCGTACGCATAGCCGTCAGCCAGGTGCAATCCATCACAGCATAGGGAAGACCGGTCGTAATGTCATTCATAATCTGAAGTCCCGTGGTCTGGGGCAGATTGTATTCCTTGGGATTTCGGGGGAAACATTCGATCCACTTGCATCCACAGGCCTTATTCCCAGGAACATAGGCCGGCATAGCATGGAAGAAAACATCCTCCCAGGGATGAATGCCGATCTTGGCAGGCATCTCATATTCCTTCTTCCCATGGGCAATCAATGTGTCCTTAATCAGTGCCAAAGTCTCATCCAGGGTAGGTCCCGCCTGGATGCAGTCCTCTTTCGTCAGCCACAGCACTTCCTTGCCCAGTGCCAACTGCCCCTGTAATCCCTCATAATCCCTGGCAAAAATCTCCCGATCCTTTTCATTGGCTGTATACATGATCTATTCCTCCCAAATGATGAAATTGTAACCATCCAGGACTGCTCCCGCAGCCCTGCCTGCTATGAAATCGCATGCTATTTCGTCTTGTTTCTGGTTCAGATTGTAAACCCTGGAACAATTCCAATGTAAATACAATTCTAAGGAAAAAATAAATTTTGTATATTTTTCTCATAATTATACTTTAATTTTTGTGTATTTTTCCGATGGAAAAATGGGCAAAAAAGGGTATGGAAGACTTTCCCGTCTTCCATACCCTTTTTTGCTCTCATTTCTTATTTTTCACAGGATCTACGCCCAGACGACCGAACGGAGCTTCCCAAAACTTATTGTGCTATGGGATGTTCCTCTGCGAACTCTCGTCCGTACCGTTCCAGCTCATCCACCACGATGGAATTGTTCCATTCCCTATAGCATACCCCATTGGGGATGCCGGGATAGAAGCGTCCTGCCGGACAATAGGTATCAATCGCCCGCCGCACTTCTGCCCGGATGGCTTCCTCAGAGATCATATCAATATCAATCTTGGGGGCATCTATGCCTCCTACCATGGCCAGCTTGCCCTCTGTGATCTCCTGGATCTTGACAATGTCATTCTGGGCGATGACCCCCTGCCAGATATCGATTCCTATCTCCACCATATCCTTCACCAGGGGCTGGCAGAAGCAGTCTGCATGATGCATGTAGATCATACCACATTCATGGATGGTATCTGCAATCTCCTTTTGCAGGGGCTTGATCATCTCCCGCCAGGTATCCGGGGACAGGAAGGTGCTTCGCTTGGAACCCCAGTCGTCATGATAGAAAATAATATCCGGATGGAACTTTTCCGCTGCCAGACGGATGTATTTTTTCTTATATTCTGCGATTTCTCTTAAGAGGCCGGCCATCTCCTCGGGATATTCCAGGTAGTTCATCAGGGCATATTCCATCCCCATCAGGTGATGGGTTCGCTCGAAGAGGCCTCCGCCGAACATAAAGCCTACAAAGCGCTCCTCCCGATTCACTCCCTGAGCCACCTGACAGGCCAGAGACCAATCCAGGTTGTCCAGGCAGGGCACCTTGAGCTGTTCCTTCCATTTCTCGATATCCTTAATAACCGCATTTTCCTTGGTTACGTGGGGATGGGGACCCGGAGCACCGGGCTTGAAGATATAAACCGTTCCCCAGGAATCCTTATGCTCCAGGCCGTCCTGGGGCGGGATATCTCCCATCAAGACCGGATCCGGAACCAATTCAATGGCACTCATCAGGTCAAAATAATAATCCGGCTGCTGCCGATTGTAGATTGCCATGGCATTTTCCCGTAAATTCATAGGCAATTCCCTCATCCTTTCCTGGCATCAGTCTCTATGGTAGAGCTTGTTGTAATATTCCAGAGAATAGTGATAAAGTTCTTCATGAGCCACTATTCCCTGCTTGGGATTGGCCATGTCGGTCATAAAGCAGGGCATACAGCGTCCCTTTGCTCCGTAATGATCCACGAAATCCCTGACAATCTTGCGGATCTCCGCCTCGCCTGCCTCCGGCGCTACAGGAACAAAGAAAGCAAAGGTCATCTGATCGCCATATTTTTCATACAATTCGTCCGGATCATTGATTACGCTTTGGGGCGTCCACATATCAATGCCCATCTCGATCATCTCCGGTACGTACTGGATGTTCTTTCCGCAGGAATGGAGCTCTACAAACTTACCCTGATCCTTGATAAATTTGATCATCCGGCCGGTAGCAGGCATAAGCTGGTCACGAAACATCTCATTGGAGAAGAAACCGGCTCTCTGTGTTCCCCAGTCATCGTGATAGAGCACCCCATCCACCCGGCCGTAATATTGGAAAATCTTGCCGATGGACTCTATCTTATAGTCTGCCATCTTCTGGAAGAATTCCTCCAAAAGCTCCGGCTCCTCATAAAAGGCCATCAAAGTCTCATCGAAGGGAATCATTTCATGAAGCCGCTCAAAGATACCCTCCACGCATTCATAGATATGCACCCGATCCGGATCCAGCATCTTCTGTATCTTCTCCCCATCGGTCTTAAAATCCACCAGGGACAGATCCGGCCACTCCAGTTCTTCCTTCCATTTGGAGAATTCCGACAGGGTACGGGTGCCGGGCTTGGTAATCATGCCGCCTACATTTTCTACCATAGTCCAGTAAACGCCCCACCAGTCATATCCGTCTACCTCCGGCACGGGATGCTCTTCCATGGCATCCGGCCAGATAATATTACTCTCCGTCATATAGGCCGGCATCCAATAGGGCTTTTCCCCCTTGACGCAACGAATATAATTCTCTCTCACACTATAAGGTCTGCCTTTGATGGGATCCTTGGGTCTTTGGAAGATCCAGGGAAAGCTTCCGGGAGACTGCCATTCCTTCGAATAATCCCGATTTGCCGCAGTTTGCATAAACTTACCTATACTCATATCTCTTCCTCCGCAACTGGGTTCTGTTGATGCTTTCTACGCCTTAACTATCAATGGTTTGGGTCTTGTAAGACCCAAACCATACTCTCCGCTTTACTTGTAAAAGTTGTCGCCGTATTTGTATACTTCATCAAATACGACTCCATTTCTCCGCATAATTTCCTGATCGTCCACGGGTCCCAGATAACCGCCGCACCAGCAAAAGCCCCCGCCCACGGCATAGGTATCCATGGTATCACGAACGGATTGACGAATCTCTTCATCGGTCACATCCGGCGACATGAGACGGCCGCGGGCATCCCAGGCTCCCATCAGCACCAGCTTGTTGCCGAACTTCTCCTGAACCGCCTTCAGATCATTGCAAGTCTGAGCCGGATCCCAGGCCTTGACCCCGATATTGACCAGGTCATCCATGAATACCTCTGCACGTCCGCAATTGTGCATGGTAATGGGAATCCCCGCATCCCTGCCAAACTTGGCCTGCCTGTCGTGGAAAGGCAGAACCAGATCATGATACATTTCCTTGGAGATAAAGGGAGCCCGCCAGGCAGCCGTATCATCCATCAAGGTCAAAACATCCGGCTGCACATAAGGCCAGATCTGCCGGGTGACCTCTGTATAGAAATCACACATGTAGTCAAAGAGGGCAAGAACCTCTTCCGGTTCCTCACTCATGGCACACAGGCCCTCGGTAAAGCCCATGAAAGCCATCAGATTCTGGAAATAACCTACATGAAGATTCAGGGCAATGGCCGTGTCCTCCCGGTTAACACCCATCTGGTAGAAGCCCTCCAGCTGCTTCTTGGCCATGGCTTCCCAGTCAATCCCCTCCAAAGAGGGAGCCTTGATCACATCCCGCCAATGACGGATATCATCCAGGATAAAATTACCGGGTTCCGGAAGCAGGGCGTTGCCGGTCTCATAGGTAGGAACATAATTCACGCCCCAGCAATCCTTGCCGCCCCCCTTAAAACGAAATTCACTAAGAATCAGGGGTTCCAGCATACAGGAGGTACAGGGTCTGGTCTGCCCGGGCATGGGACCAAAGCTATAGACCGGAACCCACTCGGGCTGCTCCCCCCGAAGTGTCATCAAATAATTCTCTTTTTCTGTCATAGAAATCCCTTCCTATTCTTTACTTTTCTTCGATTCCTCCGGGAGCCGGTCCCTGAAGTCCTGCTCTTTTGGCATTCTCTGCCGCATATTTAGCTGCATCTGCATCGGTAATCTTATACCCAACCTGCATAATCAAAGCACCAATCAGAACCAGAACCGCCGGAATGATAGCCAGAAGAAGCATGAAGTTTCTCTGGAAGGTGGGATCTACCGCAATGCCTGCATAGTAACCGATGGCTGCCAATCCATAGGTAGCAACGGCGCCTCCCAGCATCATACCGATCTTCATAGGAACAGAATACATGGTGATAGCAATGACTCTGGTGTCCTTGCCCGTCTTGTAGAGGTGATATTCTCCACAGTCAACGAAATAGTTTACTCCAAAAGTGGTAAAGAGGTAAACGGCTGCACCGCCGATGGCTCCAAATACCGTATACAGAATCCAATTGCCGCCAACGGGATAAACCAGAGCATAGGCTGCGGCATAGATCACCAGGGCTGCCACAAAGGCACGCTTTTTGCCCAGCTTTCCTCCCAACTTGGGCATGACAAGAGAGGCCAGGAAGCCGGCAACCATGACAACCGTACTGCTCACAGACATCTTCATATAATCGCCTACGATGTACATAAAATAGTAGGTAGCCAGACCCTGGATGGTATAAAGGCCGATATAATAAATGGTTAAGGCCAGAAATACTACCAGAAGCTGCTTATTCTGTACCACAGACTGCACCATGTCTTTCAAGGTCACTGTGGACATGGGCATTCCCTTGTCTCCCCGCTTGCCGGAGGGATCACAATCCTTGCACAGATTGGAAACCATCTGGCAGCCAAAGATATAAGGAATGGCAAATACCACGGCCACCACCAGGTAAGCATGAGCAGGACCTACGATAGGAGCCAGAACCGTCACAAGAGGAATGGTGGCCGCACAGGTAATCAGCATGGCCACGCACATGAACTGGGCACCTCGAGCGCTCAAACGATTCCTGTCATCCAGATTGGCACCTGCCAGAGCCGGTCCCAGGGCGTAATAGGCATTGGTCGTAAAGCTCATGCCTGCATTCATGAGAATATAACCCACGAAGGAGACGGCGATCCGGAAGGTAAGAGGCCATTCTGAGGTATCAAAGAAGGTACATACCAGGGAGAAGATGATCACCCAGCGAAATACAAGGAGCCAGGACCGGTACTTGCCCCAGGGCATCCTGGCCTTCTCAATAATGCCTCCGCATATGATGCCGATGATCAGATCCAGGAAGCGGGCCACCAGAAGGGTAGTGGCAACCATGGCAGTGGGTATCCCCACCATATCGGTCATAAAAATAGTTACAAAGGTCATCTGCACCATAGCTGCAAGTGACGAGGTCAGTAGATAAAATCCATATTTATTGACCTGTGAAGAGCTCAAACGTTTGTCGTTCATATAAAGTCCCCCTTTACACATTTTAGTCTTGGTTCGCTCTCTATATCCATTCTAGCAAAGGCTCCTCCTCCCCACTATGTATGGGCCGCACAAGATTAGACAGGGGAAGAGCGGCAAATTTTGTCTATTCACAATGAACAAAAAAATCCATTTTTCTGCGGTCATTTTTTGTATTTTGTGTTAAAATGGGATGTGTGATTTTATAGAGTAGGAGAACCCAAGATGAAATTAAGCATGTGGATGATTGCGAATTACCTGACTTCCTTTGATCTGGAATTAAAAATAGACAACAATGCCCCGGTCATTCTAAACAGTGCCCGAAGAGCCTATGCCACCAACTGCGTCCATGTCTATCAGGGGAAGGATTCCCAGGGAAGGGATTGCGTGGTATGTAACGGGGAAGGGAATCTGATTTTTATCCATGGTATGGATGAAACCCAGGCCTTTGAGATCGTCCAGGGCGGCTTTGATTTCTACGAGGACTGGCTGGACCGCATCACTCAGGCAGCCCAGGATGGGGATTTTCAGCGGGTCATCGACCAGGCCTGGAAGGTCTTCCACAACCCCTTGCTTCTCCTCAACGGCAATAGCAAGCTTTTGGGAATGACCAAGCAATACGATATGGAGAGCATGGATGCGGAATGGCGCTATCTGAAGAAATATGGCTATTCCTCCCTCAATAGCATTCATTCTCTCCGTAACGAACCCAATGCTTCCGACCTGCAGCTTAGCGGAAGCCGCTCCTATCATCCTTCCCAGGGGGACCGCATGAACTATGGGGGCATTACCTGCGGACTTGTGCTGGGGGACGTATACTGCGGGAGGTTAATCCTCTTTTCCAAGGAAAGAGCCTTGAATCCCGGAGACTACCAGCTGCTGGATAAAATAGCCTCTGTCCTCCTGCCCTGCATCAACCAATGTCGGTCTGAGGCAGTGATGGCGGCATACAACGGCAATGTATTCTATAACCTCCTCTTTGGAAAGCTCTATGAGGAAAGTGCCCTGGATCTGCAGCTGACCTACCAGCAGTGGAAGCGGGAGGATTCCTATTATCTGACCCTGTTTCATCTGACCACCTCGGAGGATGCCAAGGCCTTCGATGGTGCGCTCAATCTTCTGATGCGGACCATCCTGCAGCGTTTTTCCCAATGCGTGGTTCTAAAGCGCACCCCCGGGATCCTGATCCTGTCCAACCGAGACCTATCTATGGATGCTGGATTCCTGCAATTTCTGCATGCCTTGTCCGCCAGCAATCCCATCCAGGTGGGTTTTAGTCTGCCCTGCGACGGTATTACCCATGCAGCCCAGCTCTATAACCAGGCTGAGGCAGCCTTGCATTATGGCAATCTGCGCCATCCCAGGAATATTTCCTTTCATTTCTACCAATATGCCGTGGATTTCATCCTGTCCTCCAACTCATCCGGCGACCGCCTCAATGCCATCTGTCCGCCCATCCGCCATCTCTACCAGCTGAAGAAGGAACGGGGAGACGAATTATATGACACCCTCAAATGCTACCTGGACTGCGAACGATCTGTGTCAAAGGCTTCCTCCGCCCTTTATACCCATCGCAATACCGTCATGTATCGAATCCGCAAGATTCAGGAAACCCTGAAAAGCAGCCTGGATGATGTCTATACCAGAGACTATGTGCGCCTGTCCATGCGGCTTCTGGAGTTATACGATCGCTAACAGCTTATGATCGAGTAGGAGGCGGTGACTAACCGCCGTCCTCTCACAGCACCGTACGTACCGT
>CAVLCU010000083.1:0-11337 GCA_963661545.1 Lachnospiraceae bacterium
GAGTAATCAGGGGCTTTTTCTTGTGAATTTGCCCAAATAATAGCAAGAACAAACAGTTTTTGAGCAATTATGACTGTTTACATAAGCGGGGAAGTTGGGTATGATACAGGTAGAAACCGGGAAACAAAAGAAGTTAGTTGTAAGGAGGATAAGGAATGAAAAGAAAAGCAATTTCTCTCTTGGTAGCAACAAGTATGATAGGCACTTTGGCCTTGGCGGGCTGCGGCGGCAGCGACACGTCCGGTTCCGCCTCATCCGGCAGCAGTCAGGCGAGTTCTCAGAGCTCCTCTGCTGCTGCCACCACATCCGGAGATGGATTTGACCTGCCGGGTGAGCTGGTCTATCGGGTAGGCTTTGTAAATATAGATAATGCGGATCCCAACTGTTATCCCGCTGCGGTCAATTTCCAGAATTATGTACAGAGTGCGGAATTTGCAGAAGCCATAGGGGCGGATGCGGTAGAGGTTATGATTGCAGACTCGGCTCTGGATATTGAAAAGCAGGCCACCAACGTGGAGACCCTGCTTACCAAAGGGGTAGATATGATGTTTATCATCGGTGTAGATACCGAGGGGAATACGACCTGTGTAGAGAACTGTAATGCAGAGGGGGTTCCGGTATTCATGGTAGGAACAGAGGCTACCGGCGGAAGCTGGAAGTTTATCGGATTCGACGAGGTAGATTACGGAGCCAAGCAGGGAGAATGGTGTGTGGAGAACCTGCCGGAGAATGCTAAGATCTGTCTGCTGGAGGGAACCGCAGGCCGGGAGGCTTCCGTGAAGAGAAAACAAGGCTTTGAGGAGGCCATCGCTGTCCGGGAGGATCTGGAGATCCTGTCCAGCCAGCCGGGAGATTTCGATTCTGCCACATCCATGCAGGTAACAGAGGACTGGATTACCGCCTACGGAGATGAGATCGATTGTATCGTGGGACCGGACAACAAGTCTGCTGCCGGTGCGGTAGAGGCCTTGAACCAGAACAATATGCTGGATCAGGTGAAGGTGGTGGGCTGTGTAGGCTCCCTGGATGATACCACCTATATCAATGACGATTCCTGGGCAGCCGGCGTGCTGTGCTACTGGCCCTCTATCGGCAACCTCTGCGGAGAAGTATGCAAGGCCATGTATCTGGGAGAGACCGTGGAAGACCGTACCAATATCGAATTGTATGCGATTGACAAGACCAATGTGGAGGAACTTTCCAAGGAAGTATTAGGCGCATAAAAGCATTCCGGATCGAACAAAGCTCTCTGGCTGCCCCTATAGGCGGTCAGGGAGGAAGGGTTCGCTGCTTGATGAAAGCCCCGGAATCATCCGGGGCTTTTGCTTGTTAGAAGTTCAAAAAAGAGAGTTTCGAAAGTCCTTGGGGGAACTGCCCACCCGGCGCTGGAAGGCAGAGGTGAAGCTGGTAGGATACTCGTAGCCCACCCTGGCAGCGATCTCCGCTATGGAGAGGTTGGTTCCCTGGAGCAATTCCTTGGACCGCTGGATGCGGAAGAGGGTGAGATATTCATGGGGGGGACAGCCCACCTCCTGCTTAAAGAGGCGGGTGAAGTGAAACTGACTGATGTTCAGCAAATCGGCAATCCCCCGGACATCGATTGCCTCTGCATAGTGGGTCCGGATGTAGGAAACGGCCTGGGTGACCAGGGAATTGCCGGAGGAATTGGGAAAATCCCCGCTCTCCTTATTGGCAAACAACAAGCCGCATAGGATGTCATGGATGAAGCAGGCAAACTGGTTTTCTGCCAGGAGCCCCCCGCCGGTGGCCTCAATGTGCCGGAGCAGTTCCAGAAGCTGACCGATCTTGCCGGGGATCTGACTGTCCGGATGCAGAGAAAAGACTGCCTGATGACGAGCCAGAATCTGCTCATAAAATTGATCACTGTTGCTGCCGTCAAAATGCAAAAAGGAAAAAACGGTAGCCTGGTCCAGAGCGGAATAGGCATGGGGAAAATGGCAGTTGATCAGGGCAATGTCTCCCTGGCGGGCTGTATAGGTCTTTCCCACGTTTTCTATCTCCATGCGGCCTTTTTCTACATAAATAATCAGGTAGTTGTTATAGTTCTTACGCTGAACCCGGTAGTCTCTGTTACAGATAAAATGGCCGCAGCGATAGGGATAGAAAAGAAGGGATTTGGCCAGCTTGGAGGGAGTAGCCTGGAACATTTCAGAGCCTTGATCGACCCCACGTTCCTTATGTTCGTACAGCATAGGTTTTACCTCCTCATAAAAGGCTAGAAAGGATCACTCACAGTGGGTTCCCGTCTGTTGATTCTGGGGTTCATCGGGGTCGTGCAGGGCCTGCATTCTTCTGCATTGAGGGGGCAGGAGGGAGGGATTGGCGGTCATCAGGATCAGGGCAAAGCCCAGCTGATGCAGGCGATCCGTCAGAGCGTTGGTTTCCTCCTGGGACAGGACGGGCACCCGGTGCTCCGGCAGATAGAGCACAAGAAACTGGGGCTTGAGAACCAGCCGGGAGGCCAGGCGGATATAGAATCTCTCCGTCGCAGGCAGAGTGGCTTGCAGACAGCTTCGGCTATGGTACTTCTGCCAGAGGTCAGCCTTGCCCAGATTACGCAGAATATTTTCACTCAAATGCCGTTGAATGCGGCCATTGGGAAAGCCAAGACGGTTGTACAAGGGTTCCTTCAGCATCAGGGTAATATTGTCACAGAGACTGAGATTCTCATAGATTTCCTGTTCCTCAGCCCCCATTCGGAGGAAGGCCAGAGCCTGGCCGGGGGAGGAATAAGCCTTCCAGGGTTTTCCCTTTATGAAGATGTGCTGACCCGATCCCTGGGGGGAGGCAAAGTAAGCCGCCAGCTGTTCCAACAGAAGATGCTGGTCCAGAATGCCCAGAATCTCCTGGGGACGGAGCTGGAGATTCAGGAAATAGTGGCGGCCCAGGAGGGTCAGGGGAAGATCCCTGCATTCCAGTACCATCTCTGAGGGATGGATCGGCTGGGAGGTCTGCCGATCTGCTGCAAAGGAGAAGGTGGGGTTCTGGTCGGGCAGGCGGTTGAGAGAGGCGATTTTGGTAATCACCCCCCGCTCCAGGAGGGCATATCGGTCGAAGCCCTGGTAGATCATATGCCAGTGGGGAGAGATACAGACGATGCTGATCTGGTTTTTCTGCAGAATATGGAAGAAGTTTTGCATATGTCGGATCTCGGCGGGAGAATGGGCCTTGAAGAAGGGGGCATTCATGATAATTACCCTGGCGCCGTCCACCACACAGCGCAGGCAGCAGACAAAGAGCCGCTGATGAAAGGACAGAGAGTGGAGAGGCATGGTGGGCTTCAGATCCGACAGGCCATATTCCTCCAGAAGGAGGGCTGTCTGGGCATAGAGCTTCTGGAAGGCAATGTCACCGGAAAAGCGGTTTTGGGGCATGTGGTGGAAGAAGATATTATCAGCCAGATTTAATGTCTCGAAGAGCAGAAGATCAGCGCTCTTGATGACGTAGATCCCCTTTTCCTGGAGAATATGCAGAGAGGGGGAGGCAATATTGCGGTTACAGACGTAGAGGTGTCCCCGGAAGGAGGGACGGGCTCCCCCCAGCAGATCCAGAAGGAACATAGAGGCAGTCATATCCTGGGACAGGATGCATAATTTCTCACTCTGGTAGATGGAAAAGGACAGACAGAGGGGAGCTTGATCCAAAGACTTAGCTCCCAGGGAATCCAGCCGCATATATTCGTAGTTCATCATTCTTCTTCCTCCTTCAGGAGTTTATGGAGGAGGCCGGAGGCAGCAGAAGCTGAAAATCGGATCCCTCTCCGTAGACGCTATATACCCGGAGACCGTATTTCTTGCCATAGATGATCTTAATGCGCTGGTTGATATTGGACAGGGCCACCCCGGTGCCGGTCTTCTTGCCGGGGGCGGCAGAGTGATCCTCTGTGTGGAGCTCCTCACTGGCCAATCTGGTATTCAGCTGGGCCAGTCTCTCCGGCAGCATGCCGCAGCCATTATCCCTGACACTTACAATCAGGTAATAATTGGTAGGATAGACGCTGATGGTGATGGTGAAGTCATGGCTGATGCCCACGGTTCCATGCTTGATGGCATTCTCCACCAGAGGCTGGATTACCAGCTTGGGGATCTTGTAGTGGTCCAGATCCACCCTTTCTCCGTAATTCTGGATGACCGTAATGCGCTGGTTGATCCGGTATTCCTGGATCTTGATATAGTCATAGAGAAGGCTAATCTCCTCACTGAGGGATACCACGGTTTTCTTGCGGCTGACGGTATAACGGAAGAGGCGGGAAAGCACCTCGATCATGTCACCGGTTATGGGAGCTCCCTCCATCACGGCATAGCCCCGGATGGTATCCAGGGTATTGTAGAGAAAATGGGGGTTGATCTGACTTTTCATGGCATCCAGCTCCGCCTGTCTCTGGAGCAGCTTGCTGGAATACTCCCGTTCGATGGTCTGGTCGGCAATCTTGAGAATCTCCGCCAGGGCGTCCGCATATTCCTCCCGGTGTTCCGTGTCAATCAGGGTATATTTGGCCTCCAAAGCTTCAATGGCAGGTGCTGTCCGGATGACGGTGCGGTAGAAGGAAAACCAGTGGAGGAGGAGCCAGAGGAGGGTCAGAACCAGGCCGGATACAGCACAGGCTAGGGAACTGCCGGTATCCTTGTCAAGGCAGCAATAGAGAAGAAAGCACCCAAAAAAGAAGACAGGAAGCCAGCTGATGCAGAACTGCCTTCTGGACTTTGGGTAGAAACGGGTGGTACGAAAGTCCTGCAGCTCTTTTCTTACTTTTGATAGATCAAATCTTTTGATTGGTTTCATAGAGAATTCCTTTCCGGCTTGCCTGTCCCTGCCCGCCTGTGGGGGCATGGAAGACAGAGTCCGTCTCTTTCGGGGATTGCCTATCTGCGCATCCCCGGCTCTGAACTCTAGTATAACATGTTTGGGAAAAAAGGGAAATGCCTTGGGAAGGGTAAATATTTGGTGAAAAGGGGGACGATATGGATACATCGTAGAAAAAGCTTTTTTTCAGAATGCAATTATGATAAGCTGAGGTCAGTAGGTTAGATAAAAAACCTAGGAGAAGGAAGCAGTAATTGATCATTCAAACACGTGGAGGTAAGACTATGAGAATTGGATTTAACGAGGCAAATGACAGATTTTGTAAGGATCATTCCCTGATGGCAGATCTGGAGCTGTGTGAGAAGTATGGCTTTGACTGCATTGACATTCAGTCCCTGTGCCTGAACCGGGAGCTGGAAGCCGGCAAGGTAACCCTGGAGGAACTGGGGGAGTGGTTCCGTACCCATCATCTGAAGATGCTGTCCTACAATGCCCTGGAGCATTTCAACATGAAGCCTACGGCGGAGGAGAAGCAGGCAGTGATGGATCTCTTCAACGAGATCGTACGCCGCTGTGAGATTCTTGGCTGCGATACCATCGTGGTGGTTCCCTCCGAGAATATTGAAACCCCTGCTACCATCGGAGAGATCCGCGCAGAGGCCATTGAAGTGCTTCGAGAGATGCTGAAGATCGCAGAGCCCAAGAAGATTAAGCTTTCCCTGGAATTCTGCGGCGCTCCCGGTATGAGTATCAATCGCTTTGAGGATGCTTATGCCATCGTGGAGGAGATCAATTCTCCCTATCTTGGCCTGACACTGGATGAGTATCATTTCCATGCAATGGCTTCTTCCTGGGAAGCTCTGGAGAAGGCAGACGGCAAGAAGATCTTCATCTGGCACCTGAATGGGATGGAGGATCTGCCCTGCGGAGCAGCCTACAACAATGACGAGAAGCGCCTGTGGCCGGATGATCCCAAGGATTGCCTGGATCAGAAGCGTTATGCCGAGACCCTCAAGAAGATTGGATTCGAGGGGGATTGCTGTACCATCGAGATTTTCCGTCCGGAATATTATGAATTGACCCAAGAAGAAAATATCAAGAAATCCGCTGAAGTAACCAGGGCGAATGTAGAGAAATACTGGAAATAAAGCTGCGGATTTATGCAAAATAATGAAGGCAGAGGGTCAAATATCCGGATATAATTACGAAAAACACAGATACATGGAGAAGATATTTGACACAGGAGGATTGTTAGAATGACAGGAAAAGAGAAATTCCAAGCAGCCTTGAATCATGAGGAAGCCCCCGTATTGTTTGACCTGGGAGGCATGGTAACCACAGGAATCCATTGTATGGTAATGGAGAAGCTGAGGGAGTTCTATGGGCTGGAGAAACGGCCGATCCACGTGATTGAGCCTTCACAGCTGCTGGGACATGTGGATGCCGACCTGGCAGAATGTCTGGGAGTGGAGACAGAGGTTGTATGGGGATCCCGAAGCTGCTATGGCTTCAAGAGTGAGGACAAGCTGAAGGAGTGGAGGACTCCCTGGGGTCAGGTGGTACTGGTTCCCGAGGAATTTATCACCAGCGTAGACGAGAAGGGGGATACCCTGGTCTATGCCTGTGCCGATACCAATTATCCCGCAGCAGGCCGTATGCCCAAGGAAGGCGTTTATTTCGATAACGAGGACCGGGCTCCGGAATATGACGAGGATGACTATGATATCAATGACAATCTGGAGGAATTTACCCTCTTTTCGGATGAGGAGATTGCCTGGCTGAAGAAGGAAATTGCCAACCTCAACAATCCCAACAACCTCATCACCTGCTTCGGACCGGGAACCACCGGAGGCGGTACCTGTCTGGCAGACCATTCCATGATTGCCGGTCCCATGCTGCGTGCCCCCAAGGGCATCCGCAAGCTCCAGGACTTCTATATGGCTACCGCCGCCGATCCTGAGACCATTCAGGAGATCTTTGAGAAAGAGACGGATATCGGTATCCAGAACCTGAAGAAGATCCATGATGCCATCGGTGATTCCATTGACGTTCTGCATATCTGCGGAACTGACCTGGGAACCCAGAAGAGCCTCTTCTATAGCAAGTCCACCATCGAGGAGGTTTGGGCCCCCTATTGGAAGAAGGTCAATGACTGGGTACATGCCAATACCAAGTGGAAGACCTTCAAGCACTGCTGCGGAAGCATCGAGCCCATCATCGACATCCTGATTGATTCCGGCTTCGATACCCTGAACCCGGTACAGTGGACTGCTGAGAATATGGACAAGAACATGCTGAAGGAGAAGTACGGTGACCGCATCGTATTCTGGGGCGGCGGGGTAGATACCCAGCATCTGCTGCCGGAAGGAACTCCGGATCAGGTTTATGCCCAGGCTAAGGAATGCCTGAGTATCTTCAGCAAGAAGGGTGGATATGTCTTCAATACCATCCACAATATCGTTCCCGGCGTGCCGGTAGAGAATATCGACGCACTGGCCAGAGCCGTGAGAGACTTCAATGCCGGAAGGTAAGAAGTGCAGGAAAAGCCAAGATAAGAATTGAATAGAAGGACAAAGAAAGCCGCTGACAGGTCAAAACCCTGTGGGCGGCTTTTTTGTTCCGGATTTGCTCTAGGTTTGATCCCCCAGCCCCTTGGATTCCGTGCGGTAGAATTCCCGGTACCTGGCGGGGGACATGCCCACAATTTTGGAAAATTGGGTGCTGAAATAATTGGTATTGTCATATCCTACCAGGGTAGCAATCTGGGTGGCGGTATATTCTGTGGAGATCAGCATGGTCTGGGCATGGCCGATGCGGCGGTTAATCACATATTGAATAGGGGTGCTTCCGGTGGACTTTTTGAAAATATGGGACACATGGGTCACGGAGCAATTGAGAGCATCGGCTACGTCATTCAGGGAAATGTCCTCCCGGTAATGCTGATCCAGATACCGCTGGATGTCAATGGCCATCTTCTCATCGTGGCGCTTCTGGAGGAAGGTGGCAGGCATGGTTTCCAGACTGGTGCTCATCAAAATCAAGGAGCTGCACAGGAGCTGGGCTGCCAGTTCTCCCTCCGGTCCGCTGCCCTCCAGCTGATAGATCTGGTCAAAAAAGGATCGGAGGATGGGAAACATCTCTCCGGCGTGGCGGACATAGGGTTCCCCCGGAGACACCAGGCAGTTGGCCGGAAGTCCCTTCAGATGAAGATCCGTGATTCCTACACAATAATCGCCGATTTCATCTTCCTCCTGGTTCTCCAGCTCATGCAGATCCCCTTGGTTGTAGAAGATTACGCTGCCCTCCTGCAGGGCATAGGACTTCTCTCCTATGTGGTAGGTTCCCTGTCCCTCATAGATGAGTAGCAGTTCGCAGATGGATTCGTGTCGGTGCAAGGGCCGCCGTATGGTTTTGCGATTATGGCTTTGTTTGGTGACATAGACCATGGTAGGAAGCTTTCCGTTGACGAAAACATCATGTAATCGGTGATTCAGATCGGTATGCCGCATGATTCCTCCCCCTTTTTTATCCTTTACTCATTTCATTATAGCATGGAAGGATTCCTTGGTGCAACGGATACAAAATAATAGAAGGGTCAAAATGACAAAATCTGGATTCTGTACAATATATATAAAAATCGTCCCGGAAAATCCCGGGGATATTTGTGTATTTATACCAAAATAAGAGGGCAGAGCCGGAGAAGCCTCCTGTAATTATGTGCAAAAAAGTGAAGGTGAAGGATGAAAATGCCGGGTATAATAAGACCATCAAAACAAACAGATGAGCAGACACAGGAGGAACGGAACATGAGCATGAACATATGCGGCGCACCCTGCTGCTGGGGCGTAGATGACGTGAAGAATCCATACCTGCCCCCCTGGCAAAGGGTCTTGAAGGAGGCAGGAGAGGCAGGTTACCGGGCTATTGAGCTGGGGCCTTATGGTTACCTTCCCATAGATGTAGATCAGGTATCCCGGGAGCTGGACAAGAATGGACTGGCCATTGTGGCAGGTACGATTTTCGATGACCTGGTCAGTGAGGACAATTATGAAAATCTCTTAAAGCAGACGGATGACATTTGCTCTCTCATTACCAAGCTGCCTCCCCTGCCCAGACATCCGGGTCAGCATTTTCCCACCCCTTATATGACCGTCATGGATTGGGGACATGAGGAAAGAGATTATGCCGCCGGACATTCCGAGCAGGCACCCAGGCTGACAGATGCCCAGTGGGCTGCCATGATGAAGCACATCCGGGGAATCTGCAAAAAGGCCCAGGAATATGGGGTTCGGCCGGTGATTCATCCCCATGCGGGCGGTTATATTGAGTTTGCAGACGAGATCCAGAAGCTGGTGCAGGATATCCCCTATGAACTGGCAGGTCTGTGCCTGGATACCGGTCATCTCTATTATTCCGGTATGGATCCGGTTACCTGGCTGAAAAAGTATGCGGATGTACTGGACTATGTCCACTTCAAGGATGTCAATGAGACGGTTTACCGCCAGGTTCTGGGACAGAAGATCCGCTTCTTCGAGGGCTGCGGCATAGGCTCCATGTGCCCCATTGGAACCGGTGTGCTGGATTATCCGGGAATCCGGAAGGCTCTGGAGGAGATCGGCTACAGCGGCTATATTACCATTGAGCAGGAGAGGGATCCCAGGAATTCCGATACCAGCCTGCGGGATGTGAAGGCCAGCGTCAGCTACCTGAAGAGCGTAGGATATGAGATCTGAGAGAGGATTTAACAGGAGGATGCAAGCATGTTATATGGAGAGAAGAGAGTAGAAAGGCCCCTTCGCTGGGCTATGGTAGGAGGGGGATTGGGAAGTCAGATCGGTTATATTCATCGGTCTGCTGCCATGAGGGATTTCAGCTTTGACCTGGTGGCAGGAGCCTTCGACATCAATCCGGAGAGGGGCAAGGCCTTTGGCAAGAATCTGCATGTAGCCGAGGATCGGTGTTATCCGGATTACAAGACCATGTTCGCCCAGGAAGCCAAGAGGGAGGATGGTATCCAGGCCGTTTCTGTGGCCACCCCCAACGGAACCCATTATGAGATCACCAAGGCGGCTTTGGAGGCAGGACTTCACGTGGTTTGCGAAAAACCCCTTTGCTTTACCGTGGAGGAGGCTGAGGAGCTGGCAGCCCTGGCCAGGAAGCAGAAGAAGGTGGTGGGAATCACCTATGGCTATGCCGGACACCAGATGATCGAGGAAGGCAGGCAGTTGATAAAAGAGGGCAAGCTGGGAGATATCCGTATCGTTATGATGCAATTTGCCCATGGCTTCCACAATGTGGCCGTGGAGAAGAATACCGCCTCTACCAAATGGCGGGTAGATCCCAAGATGGCAGGTCCCTCCTATGTGCTGGGAGATCTGGGCACCCATCCCCTTTATCTGACCGAGGTTATGCTGCCGGATCTGAAGATCAAGCGCCTCATGTGCAGTCGTCAATCCTTTGTAGCCTCCCGGGCTCCCCTGGAAGACAATGCCATGACCTTGATGGAATATGACAACGGTGCCATTGGCTATGCCTGGTCCTGCTGTGTGAACTGCGGCTCCATGCATGGGCAGAAGGTAAGGATCATCGGGGAGAAGGCAGCCATTGAATGGTGGGATGAGCGCCCCAACCAGCTGACCTATGAGGTGCAGGGAGAACCGGTGCGGATCCTGGAGAGGGGTATGGGTTACCTGTCTGATGCAGCCTTGGCGGAGGATCGCATCGGCGGCGGCCATCCCGAGGGGCTCTTTGAGTCCTGGTCCAATCTCTACGGACGCTTTGCCATTGCCATGGAGGCCATGGACAAGGGTCAGGAGGTAGACTTCTGGTATCCCAATGTAGACGATGGGGTGCAGGGCGTGCGCTGGGTAGAGAATTGCGTCAGATCTGCCGACCAGGGAGCAGTCTGGGTAGATTATCAATAAAAGACGAAGGAGGCCGGAATCATGAAAATTGCCTTTGATGTGGATGTGCTGGCCAAACAGATGGATATCAACCGGATGGTGCATCAGGTGGCGGATTGGGGCTATCGCTATATTGAGCAATCCCCCCATCCCAGAATCAATCCCTTTTACAAGCATCCTCTCTTCTCCCGGGAGTGCGAGGCAGAATATCGCCAGGCTCTCAGGGAGACCGGGGTGGAGATATCCTCCTTTATCGTGGTATACCGGTGGTCAGGTCCTACGGAAGAACAGAGACAGCATGCGGTGGCCAACTGGAAGAGAATGATCGAGATTGCCGTGGATATGGGGGTGCCGGTGATCAATACGGAGCTGTCCGGGGACCCCAACCAGCAGGAGATTTGCAATGGCATGTGGTTTCGCTCCATGGAGGAGCTGCTGCCTATCATAGAAAGGGAAGGGCTTCGGGTGGAGATTCAATCCCATCCCTATGATTTCTGTGAGCTCAACAATGAAACCTGTGATATGGTCAAATCCTTCCGGTCTAAGAATCTGGGCTATGTCTATTCCTCTCCCCACGGTTTCTTCTATGACCAGGGGAAGGGAGATGTGC